>DASXOL010000223.1:0-7243 GCA_036494295.1 Pseudonocardiaceae bacterium | reverse complement strand
AACCGCGAAGCGATCGCGTTCCTGCGCCGCGCTAACGAACTCGTCTACGGCGCCTTTCCGGGGAGCGTCACCATCGCCGAGGAATCGACAGCTTTTCCCGGCGTTTCGAGGCCGACCGACCAGGGCGGTCTCGGCTTCGGCTTCAAGTGGAACATGGGCTGGATGCACGACACGCTCGACTACATCGGGCACGATCCGGTGCACCGCACCTACCACCACAACGAGATGACCTTCTCGCTGATGTACGCGTGGAGCGAGAACTACGTGCTGCCGCTGTCGCACGACGAGGTCGTGCACGGCAAGGGTTCACTGTGGACCCGGATGCCGGGCGACGACTGGAACAAGGCGGCCAACCTGCGCGCGCTGCTGGCCTACATGTGGGCGCACCCCGGCAAGCAGCTGCTGTTCATGGGCGGCGAGTTCGGCCAGCCCGCGGAGTGGGCGGAGAGCCGCTCGCTGGACTGGAACCTGATCCACCACCCGCTGCACGGCGGGGTGCTGCGGATGGTCGGCGACCTCAACGGCGCCTACCGGTCGCACCGCGCGCTCTACAGCCAGGACGCCACCCCGGCGGGCTTCGAATGGATCGACGCCAACGACGCCGCCGGCAACGTGCTGAGCTTCCTGCGCTGGGGCGACGACAGCTCCGTGCTGGCCTGCGTGGCGAACTTCGCCGGTGTGCCGCACGAGGGCTACCGGGTGGGGCTGCCCCACGCCGGACCGTGGCGGGAGGTCCTCAACACCGATTCCGAGGTCTACGGCGGCTCGGGCGTCGGCAACCTCGGCGAGGTGATCGCCACCGAGGAGCGCTGGCACGGCAGGCCCGCGTCGGCGGTACTGCGGCTGCCGCCGTCCGGAGTGCTCTGGCTCGCGCCGGAGCCCGCGCAGACCTGACCCGGTGCCGCGGCCGTCCCGCGCCACCGCGGCGTGGCGCCTGCGCACGCTGCTGGTCCTGTTCGCCGCCGGCCTCGTCGCGGGCGGCTGCACGACCACGGTCGCGGGCAGCGCGCAGACCGGTGACGGGGTGGTCGTCGGCGCGGTGGACACCTCCGTGGTGCACGGCTCCGACGGCAGCGGCGTGGACGAACTGGCCACCGCGGCGATGCTCGACATCCAGTCCTACTGGCAGGACCGGTTCGAGCCGAGCTTCGGTGCGCCCTGGCACGACCTGGCGGGCGGGTTCTACTCGGTGGACAGCACCGACCCGCACGGCCCGCCGCCGCCGTGTGTGCAGCAGACGAGCCAGGTGGAGGGCAACGCCTACTACTGCCCGAGCGCGGACTCGGTCGCCTGGGACCGGGCGGCGTTGTTGCCGGTGCTGCGCGAGCAGGACGGCGACGGCGGGGTCGTGGTGGTGCTCGCCCACGAGGTCGGTCACGCGGTGCACAATCGGCTGGGCATCAGGCCCGCCCAGCAGGAACGGCAACCGGACCGCTTCCCGACGATCCTCACCGAGGCGATGGCGGACTGCTACGCCGGATCATTCGTCCGGTGGGTGGTCGACGGGCACGCCGAGCACCTGCGTCTCACCAGGGCGGAACTGGACAGGGCGCTGGGCGCGCTGGTGACGTTCCGCGACCCGCTGGGCGCGGGGGCGGACGACGCGACCGCACACGGCAACGCCTTCGACCGGGTCTCGGCGTTCCAGGACGGGTACCGGCAGGGTCCTCGGCTGTGCGCCGGGTTCACCGTGACCAACCGGATCTTCACCCAGGACCGGTTCCTCGACGCCCGCGACGCGGAGCGGGGCGGGAACCTGCCGTTCGGCGTCCTCGTCGACGCGATCACACCCGATCTCGACCGCTACTTCGGCCAGCTGGTCACCGCCAGAGGCGGGCGGTGGCAGGCGCCGCAGGTGCGCACCGCGCCCGGTGCGGTGCGCTGCGCCGCGCGCCAGGGACCGGTCGGCTTCTGCCCCGGCGCCGAGCACGCGGTCGAGATCTCCCCGCAGCTCACCGCGCTGCACTCCCGGCTCGGCGACTACTCCACCGCAACGCTGCTGGCCAGCCGGTACGGCCTGGCCGCACTGAACGCGCTGGGACGGCCCACCGAGGGCGCGGGCGCTCGCCGGGGTGCGCTGTGCCTGGCCGGCGCCTACACCGGCGACCTGCTCAGGCGCAGGCAGGGCTTCGGCCTGTCCCCCGGTGATCTCGACGAGGCGGTACAGGTACTGCTCGGCTACGACTACGCCTCCCGCGACACCGCAGGCAAGGCCCTCCCGTCCGGCTTCGACCGGCTGAGCCAGTTCCGCGCAGGCACCCTCGACGGCGCCGCGGCCTGCTCGCTCTGACGGCGGGGGTTGGGGGCTCTTCAAGGACCACAAACCCCCTGCGTAGCGCCGTTAACGACAGCAGACCCCCGCTGCGGACGCAGCGGGGGTCTGCTGTCGTTTGAGGCGCTCAGCGCGGGGGTTTGTGGTCCTTGAAGAGCCCCCAACCCGGGCCCGCGGATCAGTACAGGGCGCGGGCCAGGGCGCGGCGCGCGGTGGCGACTCGCGGGTCGTCGGTCGGGAACAGCTCGAACAGCTCGACCAGATGGGCCCTGGCACGTTCGCGGTCTTCCCCGCTGGACCGTCGCACGGTGTCCACCAGCCGCTGGAACGCCTGCTCGACCTGCTGGTCGGCCACTTCGGCGTCCGCCGCGGCGAGCTGGGCGTCGACATCGTCGGGTGCGCTGTCCGCTCTGGCCACCACGGCGGGGTCGACCGACTCGGCCCTGGCCATGAAGCGCACCTGGATCAGTGCCGCCCTGGCGTCCTCGTTGGCCGGCTCGTTGTCCAGGATCTGCTGGTAGGCGGCCTCGGCGGCGGCGTAGTCACCGGCCTCGACAGCCGCCTCGGCAGCGGTGAACCGCGGGTCCTCCGGGGCGGCGGTCTGCTCCGGAGCCTCGGCGGTGTCACCACCCTGCTCGGCGGCCGCGATACCGGGAAGCTGGTCGCGCAGCGCGTCGAGGATCGAGCCGATCCACTGCCGGATCTGCGGCTCCGGCTGGGCGCCGGAGAAGGCGTCGACGGGCTGACCGCCCGCGATGGCCACGACCGTGGGGATGGACTGCACACCGAAGAGCTGAGCGATCCGCGGGTTGGCGTCCACGTCGACCTTGGCCAGGATCCACGTGCCCCTGGCCTCCTGGGCGAGGCGCTCCAGCACCGGCGAGAGCTGCTTGCAGGGACCACACCAGGTCGCCCAGAGGTCGACCACCACGGGCACCTGCGCGGATCGCTCGACGACATCGCGCTGGAAGCTCGACTCGGTGACGTCGAGGACCCACTGACTTCCTCCACTGCCACCGGCGGGCGGCGTACCACCTCCCGCCTTCTGCTCGCCCGCCGAGTCCGCCCGCGACTTGAGCGCGGAGAGGTCGACGGCACCGGACATGGCGGCGGAGATGGCTGCGGTCTGTTGCGGGTTGGGCCTGCTCACATCTCCCATCCTGGCACGGTCGGTCGCGCGCTACTCGCCCGGTCACCAGGTGTGCAGGAGCGCACACCCAGCCGAACGGGAACGGGCGGAGCCGCTCAGAACCGGGCGGGCTCCCGGTACTCGCCCCACTCCTTCTTCAGTGCACCGCAGATCTCCCCCAGGGTGGCCTCCGCCCTGGCCGCGGCCAGCATCGGCTCGATCAGGTTGCCCTCGCCGGTGGCCGTCTCGACCATGGCGGCCAGCGCCCGCTCGACCTCGGCCTCGTCCCGTCCCGAGCGGCGTTCGCCCAGCTCCCGGTTCTGCTCGCGCTCGACCTCGTGGCTCACCCGGAGGATCTCCAGGTCGTCGGTGACCGACTCGGTGAGGGTGTTCACGCCGACGATCTTCTTGTCGCCCTTCTCCAGCGCCTGCTGGTAGGCGAACGCGGCGTCGGCGATCTCGCCGGTGAACCAGCCGTCCTCGATACCCCGCAGGATGCCGGAGGTCATCTCGCCGATGGCGTGCTCGCCGGAGGGCACCGCGGCCGCCGCCAGGTCCTTGATCCGGTCGAAGATCCGCTCCGCCTCGGCCTCGATGCGGTCGGTGAGCGCCTCGACGTACCAGGAGCCGCCCAGCGGATCGGCCACGTTGGTGACGCCGGACTCCTCCATGATCACCTGCTGGGTGCGCAGCGCGATCTCCGCGGCCCGCTCGCTGGGCAGCGCGAGGGTCTCGTCGAGCGCGTTGGTGTGCAGCGAGTTGGTGCCGCCCAGCACGCCTGCCAGCGCCTCGATCGCGGTGCGCACCACGTTGTTGTAGGGCTGCTGCGCGGTGAGCGAGACACCCGCGGTCTGGGTGTGGAACCGCAACCACTGCGCCTTCTCGCTGGTGGCGCCGTAGACGTCGCGCATCCAGCGGGCCCAGATGCGGCGCGCGGCGCGGAACTTCGCGATCTCCTCGAAGAAGTCCACATGGGCGTCGAAGAAGAAGCTCAGCCCGCCGGCGAACCGGTTCACGTCCAGTCCGCGGGAGCGGCCCAGTTCCACGTAGGCGAAGCCGTCGGCGAGGGTGAAGGCCAGTTCCTGCGCGGCCGTCGAACCGGCCTCCCGGATGTGGTAGCCGGAGATCGACAGCGGCTTGTACGCCGGGATCTTCTCGGTGCAGTACTCCATCAGGTCGCCGATGAGCCGCAGGTGCGGCTCGGGAGTGAACAGCCACTCCTTCTGCGCGATGTACTCCTTGAAGATGTCGGTCTGCAGGGTGCCGTCGAGCTTGGTGATGTCCGCGCCCTGGCGCTCGGCGGCCACCAGGTACATGCAGAACACCGGCACCGCGGGCCCGGAGATCGTCATCGACGTGGTGACCTGCTCCAGGGGGATGCCGTCGAACAGCACGTCCATGTCGGCGGCACTGTCGATGGCCACCCCGCAGTGCCCGACCTCGCCGACGCTGCGCGGGTCGTCGGAGTCGCGCCCCATCAGGGTCGGCATGTCGAACGCCACCGACAGGCCGCCGCCCCCGTTGCGCAGGATCTGGTGGTAGCGCTCGTTGGTCTGCTGGGCGTTGCCGAAGCCGGCGAACTGGCGGATCGTCCAGGTCCGCCCCCGGTAGCCGGTGGTGTGGATGCCACGGGTGAACGGGTACTCGCCCGGCCAGCCGATCCGCTCGAAGTCCTCCACCTGCTCGGCCTTGCCCGGCCCGTACACCGGATCGACCTCGGCCCCGGACAGTGTGGTGAAGTCCGCGTCACGCACCTTGCCTGCGCTGTCGGCCTCCTCGTAGCGGCGCTGCCAGCGCTCGCGGCCTGTCTGCGCGTCGGCGTGCTGCGGGTCGTAGGCGATCGACATGGTGCGGCCTCCCAAACACTGGTGTTACGTCCGACAGTAGGACGTCCAACTAATTTCCACCAGGGTGCCTCCCGTCACACGCCCGTCACCTGCCTGCCGTCCTCCGCTCGTCGGCAGTCCGGATGCCGGAATCCGCTGGGAAGGTCAGGACGAGCCGAGGTGTTCCTGGACGCGGTCCACCTTGCTGTGTAGCTGGTCGGTGTGGCCGGGGCGGATGTCGGCCTTGAGCACCAGGCTGGCGCGGGGGGCTCCGGCGCTGGCTGCGTCGACGGCCCGGCGCACCACGTCCATCACCTCGTCCCACTCCCCCTCGACGAGGGTGAACATGGCGTTGAGCTCGTAGGGCAGCCCGGAGTCGCGGACCACCCGCACGGCCTCGGCGACGGCGGAGCTGACACTGTCGGATTCGCCCCCGGCGGGAGCGACACTGAAAGCCACTAGCATCGCTCCAGCCTGCCCTATGTGGTCGAAGTCGGCTCCCGTAACGGGCCGGCAACGAACTGGGCAACGGGGGGACGGCCGTTAGTCGCTACGGTTGATCCATGTCAGCGCACCTGCCTCTGTCGTTCGACCCGATCGATCGAGCGGCACAGCTGTGGGAGGACCGCATCGGCCCGGCGGGGACGATGGCCGCGGTCACCAACGTGATGCGCGTGCAGCAGATCCTGCAGTCCGCGGTGGATGCGGCGCTGCGCCCGCACGGCCTGACGTTCGCCCGGTACGAGGCGCTGGTGCTGCTGCTGTTCTCCCGGCAGGGCAGCCTGCCGATGAAGGTGATGGGCCAACGGCTCCAGCTGCACCCGACGAGCGTCACCAACATCGTGGACCGGCTGCAGGCCGACGGGCTGGTCGAGCGCAACACCCATCCCACCGACCGGCGCACCACGCTGGTGTCGATCACCGAGGCGGGCAGGCAACGCCAGAAGTCGGCGACCGTGGCACTCACCGACGTCGACTTCGGCCTGGTCGGGCTCGAGGCCGCCCGGGTCGAGCAGCTCACCGAACTGCTCACCGAGGTCCGCCGCGCGGCGGGGGATTTCACCGACCCGCAGCATTGAGCAACCGCCCGGACAACGGACCGCCGGGCCGCCCCCGCTGTGACAGCGGAGACGGCCCGGCGGTGACGCCCGCGAGCCTTACGGGATAGGCGGCACGGGCTGGAAGGTCAGCGGCGCGGTGGTCGACGAGGGGTTGAGCCCCGGCGCTCCCGCGAAACTGGCCTTGTAGGTGCTCGCCGTGACGACCGTCGCGGGCACCGGAACATTGGTGAGCGTGGCGACGCCACTGGCATTGGTGACGGCGCTGCCGAGGTTGATCGGCCCCACCATCGAGTTGGCGGTGAAGGTGATGGTCTGCCCCGGGATCGGCAGGCCGGTCCCGGTGTTCGTCAACGTCGCGCTGAGCACCGGGATGACGAACGTGCCGTTGAAGCGGACCCGGATGGTGGCCGGGGTCGCGGTCAGCGTGGTGTTGGACGTAGAGACGTTGACCAGCTGGGTCAGCGGCGCCGAGGTGGAGCCGTTGTAGCAGGTGTCACCGCCGTAGGTCGCGATGACCACGTGCGGCCCCCCGGTGAGCGCCGCGGTGCTGGCCGTGGCGACCCCGCCGACGAGCGTCCCGGTCAGGGTCGGTCCACCGGTGATGGTGAAGGTGACCGTGCCGGTCCGCGGGCACGTCGCGGGAGCCACCGGGGACACGGTGGCCGTGAAGGTCACCGTCTGACCCGTGGACGACGGGTTCGGCGACGAGGTCAGCGTGGTCGTGGTGCCGGCCTTGTTGATCGTCGGGGTCAGGGCAGCGGTGGAGGTGTTGAAGCAGGTACTGCCGCTGTAGGCGACGGTGACCGGACCCGAGGTGGGCGTGAGCGCACTCGTGGTCACCGTGGCCGATCCCGCGACCAGCGGCGCCGTGGTCGGCACTCCGTTGATGGTCACTGTCACCGTCCCGGTGGGTGTGCAGGTCGCCGGAGCCACCGCGGACACCGTGACGGTCAGG
>DASXOL010000222.1:0-5962 GCA_036494295.1 Pseudonocardiaceae bacterium | reverse complement strand
CGCGGACGGCCACGACGACTCACCTTGTTAGGCGTCGCGATTGCCGCCCTCCGGAAGCGCGGAATTCGCCCGTCATCGTGGTCGCAACCGCGGGCGGAATCGGGTCCGTGCACCGCCCGTGTCGACGCGGGCGGCACTGCTCGGCCTATCCGGAACGCGTCCGATCCCACGCTCTGGGTCCGCTGGTTGGGCCAGCAGGGTGGCGGGTGACATTCTCGATAGACCATCCGAGTGCACGACCCGCCGGCCGGGGATGAGCCCTCCGCCGATTGGGCCGTTCGTGGCTCACTCCCGATGTTTGCTCAGCGCCACTACGCCGACCGGGGGAAGCCCGGCGGCCGCCGCGATCAGCTCGCAGAAGGCCTCGGCATGTGGTCCGAGATCGGTACCGACCGGGGTCCACGACGCCCGCAGCTCGACATCGTCGGCCCGCTCGGGTCCGGTGATGTCGCCGAATCTGGCCGATGAGGTCTGTGTCACGGTGCCACCGAGAGCGAGGTAGGCCGCCCCGCAGGAGTCCAGCGCGTCGGTGAGCCAGGACCAGCCGACCGCGGGCAGCAGCGGATCCCCGGCGAACTCGACGTCCAGGTCGGCGCGGACGAAGCCGATCAGCCGCAAGGTGCCCGCCCAGGACTCCGGACTCGCGGGGTCGTGCAGCAGGACCAACCGGCCGATGGCCGAGGCCTGGCCTTCCGCGGCGAGCTCACCCGACGGCGCCCCGGAGAGCTCGAGGCCCCAGGCATAGGCCCACGGCGCGAGCCGGGCCGGCGCCGGGATCGGGTCGAACTCGACTTCCGGGCGCGGTCGCACCGCACTCAGCGCCGCGACGGCCGCACGGAACACCTCCGGCGCGGTGGCCAGGTCAGGCATACCAGGAACTCTAGGAGGTCCCGCGCCATCGAGCGCCTCGGAAGTCGGTTGCGTCCGGCGCTGTACCGGCGGGGGGCTCACGATGCTCGGGCCACGCCGCCGGGCACACTCCGGACGTACGGGCCGCTGGTGGCGATCAGCCACGGCATCCACCAGGTCTCCACGCCCAGGCCACAGTCGACGCAGACGGCGACGGGACCAGGGTCGCCGTCCAGGGTCACGACCTCGACCGTGCGGTCCGCCTGGCAGGCCGGGCACCAGGCGACCTCGATGACGACCTGTCGTTCCGGGATTTCGTGGGTGGACACGCGCACCTCCCGCGGGGATGGTTCCGCTCCTTCGCCGGTCACACCGTGACACGCGGGAGCCGGACAGTCAGCGCGCCACGCCGGGGAGACGCCAACCCCAGTGCGCGACCCGGCGGTCCGGGGTGCGCGACCCACGGACCGTGCCGGTGCCCTGGTCGTGCGACCATGACGAAGAGACGACCGGGACGAAGAGACGACCGGGACCAGGAGATGACCGGGACCAGGAGATGACCAGGACCAGCGGACCGGCAACAGCCCGTCGGCTGCTCTCCGACGCACCCCTGCTGAGCGCGGCTCGCGGTGTGCGTCCGGACCGGCTGCCGGTCTGGTTCATGCGCCAGGCGGGGCGGTCCCTGCCCGAGTACCGGGAGCTGCGCGCGGGCACCCCGATGCTGCAGGCCTGTATGACCCCCGAGCTCGCCTGCGAGATCACCCTCCAGCCGGTGCGCCGACACGGGGTGGACGCGGCGATCCTGTTCAGCGACATCGTCGTCCCGCTGCGCGCGGCAGGTGTCGCACTGGACATCGTCGCCGGTACCGGCCCGGTGGTGGAGCACCCGGTGCGCGGCGCCTCCGACGTCGACGCGGTGCCGCCGCTGGAACCGGAGGCGGTCGAACCGGTGGCGGCGGCGGTTCGCCTGCTGGTCGCCGAACTCGGCCGGACGCCGTTGATCGGGTTCGCAGGTGCCCCCTTCACCCTGGCCTCCTACCTGGTGGAAGGCGGGCCGAGCCGCAACCACGAACGGACCAAGGCGCTGATGTACTCCGCGCCCGAGGTGTGGCACCGGCTGCTGGACCGGCTGGCCGACATCACCCTCACCTTCCTGCGGGTCCAGGCGGCGGCCGGGGTCGACGCGGTGCAGCTGTTCGACTCCTGGGCGGGCGCGCTGTCCGAGCGGGACTACCGCCAGTTCGTGCTGCCGCACTCGGCGCGGGTGCTCGGCGGGCTGGCCGGGATCGGCATACCGAGGATCCATTTCGGTGTCGGGACCGGTGAGCTGCTCGGCGCGATGGCCGAGGCGGGCGCGGACGTGGTCGGTGTCGACTGGCGGGTGCCGCTGGACGTCGCCGCGCGGCGGGTGCGGGAAGCCCGGCCGGAGAGCCCGGTCGTGCTGCAGGGCAATCTGGATCCGGCGGTGCTGATGGCGGACCGGTCCGCGGTCGAGCGGGAGATCCGCCGGGTGGTCGCCGAGGGCCGCGCCGCCGACGCGCATGTGCTGAACCTCGGGCACGGCGTGCTGCCGGGCACCGATCCGGAGGTGCTGACCCGGATCGTGGAGCTGGCGCACTCGCTGTGAGGCCCGCGCGGATCGCCGTGGTGGGCGGCGGCATCACCGGCCTCACCGCGGCCTACCGGCTGCGCAGCCTGCTCGGCCCGGCCGCGCAGATCACGCTCATCGAGGGCGCGCGGCGCCTGGGCGGTGCGGTGCGCACCGTGTCGCTCGGCGACCTGCCGCTCGACGTCGGCGCCGAGGCCTTCCTGGTACGCAGGCCGGAGGCGACCGCACTCGTCGAGGAGCTCGGGCTCGGCCAGCAGTTGACCCACCCCACCGACGCGGCCCCCACGGTGCGCGCGGGGGGCGCCACCCGGCCGCTGCCGACCCGCACCGTGCTCGGCGTGCCGGGCGATGCCGCCGACGTCGCCGGTCTGCTCTCCGCGCAGGGCGTGGCGCAGGTGGCCGGGGAGCCGTCGACACCGCTGCAGTGGACACCGGGCCAGGACGCCGCGGTCGGGACGCTGCTGCGCGGGCGGGCCGGTGACGAGCTGGTCGACCGGCTGGTCGACCCGCTGCTGGGCGGTGTCTACGCCGGACGGGCCGATGCGCTGGGGCTGCGGGCGACGCTGCCCGCGATCGCCGCCGCGCTGGACCGCGGCGCCGGGTCCCTGCTGGCCGCCGCGGCCACCGCGCTGCCGCCGCGGCGCGCGCCCGGCACGCCGCGGCCCCCGGTGTTCGCCACCCTGCGCGGCGGCCTGACCACGCTGGTCGACGCCCTGGTCCGGGCCGCAGGGGCGCACCAGCGGCTGGGGCTGCCGGTGCGCGGGCTGGTCAGGACCCCCGCCGGCTGGCGCATCGAGGTGGGCAGCGCGACGCGGCCGGAGCACCTGGAGGCCGACGCGGTGGTGCTCGCCGTCCCGGCGCCCGCGCTGCGGCGCCTGCTCGGCGGCGTGTCCGCGCCCGCAGCCGCCGCGGTGGGCCGGATCGAGGTCGCGTCCTCCGCGGTGGTGGGGCTCGCGCTGCCGATGTCCGCGGCCCGGCAGCTTCCCGCGGCCTCCGGGGTGCTGGTGGCCTCCGGCGAGCCGCTGGCGGTGAAGGCGTTCACCTTCTCCGGCCGCAAGTGGGCGCACGCAGGCTCCGAGCGGACGCTGCTGATCCGCGGTTCGCTGGGCCGTCACGGCGAGGCCCACGTGCTCCAGCGCGACGACGGCGAGCTGGTCGACGCGGTACGCGCGGATCTCGCCGAGCTCACCGGTATCACCGCGGAACCGCTGGACACCGTGGTGGCGCGGTGGGGCGGCGGGCTGCCGCAGTACGCGCCGGGCCACCTCGACGCGGTGGCGACCCTGGAGCGGGCGGTCGACGCGGAGCCGGGCCTCGCGGTGGCGGGCGCGCTGCTGCGCGGGGTGGGGCTGCCCGCCTGCATCGCCGGCGCCGACGCGGCCGCCCGGCGGCTCGTCGGGCGGCTCGCCGCGGCGGATGCGCCATCCGGGCCCGTGGGACCATGGGTGCATGACCCGTCTTGACTACGCCGCGCTGAACTCCACGGTCCGCTACACCATGTGGTCGGTGTTCCGGGTCGAGGCGGGGCGGCTGCCCGCCGACCGGGGACCGGCCGGGCGTGAGGCCGAGCAGTACTTCGAGGCCGTGGAAGGCAAGGGTGTCGCGGTGCGCGGGGTCTACGACCTCGCCGGTCTGCGCGCCGACGCGGACTGGATGGTCTGGTGGCACGCCGAGGAGGTCGAGGCGCTGCAGGCCGGGTACGCGGAGCTGCGCCGTTCGACCGCGCTGGGCCGGGCCAGCGTGCCGGTCTGGTCGAACGTGGCGCTGCACCGTCCCGCGGAGTTCAACAAGAGCCACCTGCCCGCGTTCATCGCCGGTGAGGAGCCCAAGCGGTACGTGTGCGTCTACCCGTTCGTGCGCTCCTACGAGTGGTACCTGCTGCCCGACGAGGAACGCCGCGACATGCTCGCCGAGCACGGCATGCAGGCCCGCGACTATCCCGACGTGCGGGCCAACACGGTGCCCTCGTTCGCGCTGGGCGACTACGAGTGGATCCTCGCCTTCGAGGCCGACGAGCTGCACCGGATGGTCGACCTGATGCGCACCCTGCGGGCCAGCCGGGCGCGCAGGCACGTGCGCGAGGAGGTGCCGTTCTTCACCGGCCCGCGGGTGCCGGTCAGTGAGCTGGTCGCCGCCCTGCCGTGATACCAGCCCTGCCGTGATCCCAGCCCTGCCGTGATCCCCGCCTACGCGGTCTCGTCGGTAGCCGGGACCAGCCGCAGCGAGATCGAGTTGATGCAGTAGCGCTGGTCGGTAGGGGTGTCGTAGCCCTCGCCCTCGAAGACGTGCCCGAGATGGCTGTGGCAGCTGGCGCACAGCACCTCGACGCGTTTCATGAACAGGCTCCGGTCCTCGCGCAGCAACACCGCGTCGCCGGCCAGCGGGGTGAAGAACGACGGCCATCCGCAGTGCGACTCGAACTTGTGGTCGCTGCGGAACAGCTCCGCACCGCACGCGCGGCACTCGTACACGCCGGTGGTCCTGGTGTTCTCGTACTCGCCGGTGCCAGCCGGTTCGGTGCCCGCCTGGCGTAGCACGGCGTACTCGTCCGGTGTGAGCTGCTCGCGCCACTCCGCATCGGATTTCACGACCTTGGGGGTCACGCCCGTCACGGGTTTCATACCGGCCACGCTATACGCGGGCGGCTGCGATCGGCATTCAGCCGAGCAAGGTCGAGACGACGAACAGGCTCGCTTCCCAGAGCGTGACCGCCACCCCCAGCAGGATCAGGCCCACCACGAGGACCGCGCCCAGCCGCTTGAGCCCCTGCGCCCGGTTGGCCGAGTCGGCGAAGTCGGTGACCCCTGACAGGTAGCCCTCCACGGTGAAGCTGGGGCGTTCGCGGTGCGCGCGTTTCAGGTGCTCGGAGAAGGCACGGACCTCCGGGTCGTCGCGGTCCAGCCCGATCAGTTCGTCGTCGAGGCGACGTCGCTCCTCGGCGGCCGACTCGGCACTGGTCCCGCCGGCACCGGGCCAGTCCGAACTCGGCCCGTCTGCACTGGGCCGGTCCGGCTCGGGCTCGCTGCGCACCACGCTGCCACGGTAAACCTCGCGGCGCGGCACCGCTGCGCGCACCGACCGTGCGGTAGCTTCCTGGGCCATGAGCCGCGGTGGCGCAGTGGAACTCGCGGTGCCCGGGCCGCACGGTGAGCGCACGGTCCGGGTGTCGAACCCGGACAAGGTGTACTTCCCGGACCGGGGCATCACCAAGCGGCAGGTCGTGGAGTACTACCTCGCGGTGTCCGGACCGCTGCTCGGGGTGCTCGCCGAACGTCCGGTCACGCTGAAGCGGTTCGTGGACGGGGTGAGCGGGGAGCCGTTCTACGCCAAGCGGGTGCCGCAGGGCGCTCCGGACTGGGTGGACTCGGTGCAGATCACTTTCCCCTCCGGCCGGACCGCCCGCGAGATCTGCCCCACCGAGCCCGCCGTGCTGGCCTGGGCGGCGAACCTCGGCACCTTCGACTTCCACCCCTGGCCGGTCCGCCGCCCGCTGGTGGACCATCC
>DASXOL010000221.1:0-11419 GCA_036494295.1 Pseudonocardiaceae bacterium | reverse complement strand
CCTGCCCCGCTGGCTGGCCGTCACCGCGGTGCTGTTCACCGCGTCGGCGGCGGTGTTCGCGGCCCGGGCCGGCGCTGCCGTCCTGCGCCGGCGGAATCTCCACGCGAGTCTCAAGGGGAGTGCCCTGCGATGAGCGAGCCCGGGTCGGTGCTGGTGGTCGACGACGACGTGATGGTGCGCGACGTGGTCGGGCGCTACCTTGGCCGCGCCGGCTACCGGGTGAGCGTCGCGGGCGACGGCGAGGAGGCGCTGCGCATCGCCGCCGACAGCCCACCCGATCTCGTGGTGCTCGACCTCATGCTGCCCGGCCTGCCCGGACTGGAGGTGGCCCGGATGCTGCGCCAGGACAGTTCGGTGCCGATCGTGATGCTCACCGCGCTGGGCGAGGAGGAGGACCGCATCGTCGGCCTGGAACTCGGCGCGGACGACTACATCACCAAACCGTTCAGCCCCCGCGAACTCGTGCTGCGGGTCACCTCGGTGCTGCGCAGGGCGCGCTCCAGCGGGCAGCCCAGCAAGCTGCCCACGGTCGTCGACGACGGGCTGACGGTCGACGTGGCCGGGCGCCGCGCCGTGCTGAACGGCGCGGAACTGGGTCTCACCGTGCGGGAGTTCGACCTGCTGGCCTTCCTCATCCGCCACCCCGGACGCGCCTTCAGCCGTTCCCAGCTGCTGGAACACGTCTGGGGCTGGGACTTCGGCGATCAGTCGACGGTGACCGTCCACGTGCGGCGGCTGCGGGAGAAGGTCGAGGCGGATCCCACCCGGCCTGCCAGGATCGCCACCGTGTGGGGTGTCGGCTACCGATACGACGGCAAGGGGTGAGCGGCGGTGCTCGACGAACTGCGCCATGTCGGTCCGGCGGCGCTGCTGTGGACCGTCCCGGTGGCGCTGCTCGGCGCGCTGCTGCTGCGCCGGATGCGCAGGCAGTCGATCATCGCGGCGGTCACCGTGCTGGTGCTGGTGCCGGTGACCGCGACGCTGGCCGGGATCGTCGGCGTGAACGGGTGGATGTTCACCCCGCAGCTGAGCACCGAGCTGGCGGTGGGGGCCGCGGTGGCCGCGGTGAGCGTGCCGACCGCGCTGGTGCTGGGCCGCGGCATCGCCCGCGACGTCACCTGGCAGCGGGAGGTCATCAGCAGGCAGCGGGCGGCCGAGTCGGCGCGCCGCGAGCTGGTCGCCTGGATCAGCCACGACCTGCGCACCCCGCTGGCCGGCATCCAGGCGATGACCGAGGCGCTGACCGACAGCGTGGTGGCCGATCCGGACGAGGTCGCCCAGTACGCGCGGCAGATCAGCGCGCAGACCCGGCGGCTGACCGACATGGTGGACGACCTGTTCCAGCTGTCCAGGATCAGCGCGGGTGCGCTGCAACTGACGCTCTCGGCGATTCCGCTGGGTGAGGTGGTGTCCGAGGCGGTGGCCGCGGAGGCGGTGACCGCCGCCCGCAAGGGCGTCCGGCTGGAGGCCGACGCGAACAGCGAGTGGCCGGTGGTGCAGGGCAGCGACCCGGAACTGGCCAGGGTGGTGCGCAACCTGCTGTCCAACGCGATCCGCTACACCCCGCCGGACGGCACCGTGGTGGTCGCGGCCGGTGCGCGGAACGGGCATGCCTGGCTGCGGATCGACGACGCCTGCGGCGGCATCCCGGAGACCGACCTGGAACGACTGTTCGACGTCGCCTACCGGGGCAACGCCGCCCGCACCCCTGGCCTGGCCGACGAGCAGGGGGCCGGCCTGGGCCTGGCGATCGCCCGCGGCATCGTCGACGCGCATTCCGGCCACATCGAGGCCCGCAACCACGGGCCGGGCTGCCGTTTCGAGGTGCTGCTGCCGCTGGCGGCGAGTTCGCCGGGATCCGAATGACCGGTGGCGCAGTGCGACCGGCAACGTCGCTTGCCCGGTGTGTCAGGCTGGAGTTCTGAACGGGGGTGCCCATGAATCACCACGACGACGCCGGTGCTCCGGTGGTGATCACCGACGCGGCACCGTCGTTCGACGACGAACTGCGGGCGCGCAGGCACCGCTACGCACTGCTGATGACGGTGCACATCATCGGTTTCGCGCTGGCCGGGGTGCTCTATTACGTGGCGTGGTGGCTCGGCCTCGTAGTGATGGTCGCGACCGGTGCGCTGCCCTGGATCGCCGTGGTCGCCGCCAACGACGCCACTCCGCGCACCGGCCGCCGCGGGCACCTCACCCGGAACGACTCGCCGGCGCGCGAACTGGACAGCCACATCACCATCGAACCGACGGTCTGACCAGGAACATCGCTCCGGCACCGATCCCGGCCGCGACACCATTCAACAATTCGAATAAGACGATCCTGAGGGTACCGCTCCACTGTTACTTTCTTACTTGTGACAAAGCCGACCGATGAGTTCGATATTCGGTGCGCACGGCGATAACGTTCAGCAAGAACGTGCCCGAACGGCCCGCCGTGGGTCGCGCACCGATACCGGGGGAGCCATACCCGTGAGCCATGACGCCGGCGCCGTCGTCGATCCCGCAACTGTTCTGCATTCGGCAGAACGGGTTCTCGATTCCGTGGAATCCCTGGTGCGCCAGATGGATCCGGAACAACTCGACCAACCGAGCTGGTGTGGCGTGTGGACGGTGCGCAGCCTGCTCAACCACATGGCCTACGAGAACCTCGCGCATGCCGCGCTCGCCGACGGTGCCCCCATGCCCGCTTCCGACACCACGACCGACTACCTGGGGGACGACCACCTCGCCGCATTCCTGGCGTCGACGGCACGGGTCCGGGCCGCGCTCGGCGCCCCCGGCATGCTGCAGCGGACCTACGGGCCACACGAGGCGCCGGGTGCGTTCGTCGCCCAGATGCTGATCAACGAGCAGTTGACCCACGGCTGGGACCTGGCACGGGCGACCGGGCAGTCCACCGACATCGCGCCCGAGGTGGCCGAGCACGCCATCCAGGTGGCGCGGGTCTTCTACGTCGACGTGCCGCGCTCCGGGCAGACCTATCTCCCGGAAACGCAGCCACCCGCCGATGCCACGGCGGCGGACCGCCTCGCCGCCTTCATGGGCCGCGCCGTCGAGTGAACCGGCATTGAGTTCCCCATTGCGGAGACGCTGGGTCGATCGGCAAAAACGGCACTAATTCGCATACTTGGAATGACCTCGATCGGGTGTCGGTTCGAACCCCCGCAGCGGCGATAACGATCACCTGGTTTGCCGTATGCGCAAATGGCTCTCGCTCAGGACCAATCTGTCAGGCGGCGCCACGAAATCGCCGCACCCCGCGCGCTGGGCCGAAAGCGACTCGCCCGTAGGTCCGTGTTCAGGGCCGCAACACCCGCGCTACACCGGGCGCCGAGCGCGACGGCCGGTCGGTCACCGCACCCGCGGGTCGCCGGCGGCGATGTCGGCAGCACGGGCCGCCGCGCCGAAGTCGCGCAGCGCGCCGAGCACCTCCTGGCGGCGCCGTGGCCCGAAGCTGTCCAGCACCGCGCGGAGCTCGGCGAGCCGATGGCCGTCGTACCCGGCGAGCAGCCTGGTGCCCTCCCCGGACAGCCGGACCGCGACCTCGCGGCGGGTGTGCGGCGAGGTTCGCCGCTCGACCAGACCACCGGCGACGAGACGGTCGCACAACCGGCTCGTGGACGACGGCGACATCCCCAGCGCCGCACCCAGGTCGGCCAGATTGGTCTGGCCCAGGCCGCTGAGCACGGTGAGTGCGCGGAGCTGGATGGGCGAGATCCCGGCGGGCAGCGTGACCGCGGCGCGCAGCGAGACCGCCATCATCGCCCTGGCCACCGCGAGCAGCGCCGCGTCGGTGGGGTCGTCGTCGGTGGGGTCGTCGCTGTCCGCGTTGCCGCTGGTCATGGTCTCCGCTCGCCTCCGGCGCCCATCTTCTCAACCGGCGCGCCGGTCCGTGCCCCGTGCGATCGATCACTCCCCATTGACCCATCATTGCCTAATAGCAATCATTGCACCATGCAAATCTTGTCGGATACCACTCCGGATCGTGATCACGACGTGGGCGCGTGGGAGGCGTTGACGAGGGTCCTGGTCAGCATGGCGTCGAACAGCGCCCATGCCGGGCCGCCAGGCATGACGTTTCCGCAGATCCGGCTGCTGCTGATCCTGCACGAGCTCGGGCGGGTCCCGTCCTCCAGGCTGGCCGCGGCGCTGGGTGTCAGCGCGTCGTCGGTGACCCGGCTGGCGGACCGGCTGGAGGCCCGCGGCCTGCTGGTCCGCGGCAGGGACGAGCACAACCGCTGCGTGGTCACCGTGGAGGTCACCGAGCCGGGCAGGCGCGTCGTGGCGCAGGTGCTCGGGTTCCGCCACGCGGCCCTGCGGGCGGTACTCGACCGGCTGCCGTCCGCGCAGCGCAGGGTCGCCGGGGCCGCGGCCCGCCGGTTCGCCGCCGCGGCCTCGGCCGTGCCGGTCGGCGCCACCGTCTCAGGTCAGCTGTGAGCACGCCGGCGGGGATCCGGAACCGGCCGACCCATCTCGGCGACTTCATGCTCACCCCACGGGTGCTGGTGATCACCGCGATCGCGGTGCCGGTGGGCGTGGCGTCCGCGTTGGCCGCCCTCGCACTGCTCAGGCTGATCGGGCTGATCACCAATCTGGTCTTCTACCAGCGTCTCGCGGCGGATCTGGTGGCACCCGGCGCGCAACACCATCCGTGGTGGCTGATCCTGCTCGCACCCGTCGCCGGTGGCCTCGTGGTCGGCGTGCTGGCCCGCTACGGCTCGGAGAAGATCCGCGGCCACGGCATGCCGGAAGCGATCGAGGCCATCCTCACCGGCGGCAGCCGGGTCGCTCCGCGGGTCGCCGTGCTCAAGCCGCTGTCCGCGGCGATCAGCATCGGCACCGGCGGCCCGTTCGGCGCCGAGGGGCCGATCATCATGACCGGCGGCGCCGTGGGCTCGATCCTCGCCCAGACGCTCAAGCTCACCGCCGACGAGCGCAAGACCCTGCTCGTGGCCGGCGCGGCGGGCGGAATGGCCGCGACGTTCAACGCCCCGCTGGCCTCGGTGCTGCTCGCGGTGGAGCTGCTGCTGTTCGAGTGGCGCCCGCGCAGCCTCATCCCGGTCACCGCGGCGGTCGCGGTCAGCACGGTCTGCCGCGGCTTCCTGCTGGGCCGCGGTCCGATCTTCCCGATACCCCGACCCCGCGACACCCGGTGCGGTCGCCGACGGACTGGCGTTGATCCCCGGACTGACCGGCGGACTGCTCGCCATCGCCGCCACGGCGCTGGTGTACAAGTCGGAGGACACCTTCGAGCGGCTGCCAGTGCACTGGATGTGGTGGCCCGCGCTGGGTGGGCTGATCATCGGCATCGGCGGACTGATCGAACCGCGCGCCCTCGGCGTCGGCTACGACGTGATCGACCAGCTGCTGACCGGAAACGCCACCGCATCCCTGATCCTCGGGGTGCTCGTGGTGAAAAGCCTGATCTGGTCGATGTCACTGGGGTCGGGCACCTCCGGCGGCGTGCTCGCCCCCGTCTTCATGATCGGCGCGGCACTCGGTGCCGCGGAGGGCACCGTGCTCCCAGCGGTATCGCCGGGCTTCTGGGCGATGTGCGGCCTGGCCGCCGTGGTCGGCGGGGTGATGCGGTCGCCACTGACCGGCATCGTGTTCACCCTGGAGCTGACCCACGCCTGGAACGACCTGCTGCCCCTGGTGGTCGCCTCGGTGGCCGCCTACGCGGTGTCGGTGCTGCTGCTCAAGCGATCCGTGCTCACCGAGAAGATCGCCCGCCGCAGGCTGCACCTCACCCGGGAGTACACCACCGATCCGCTGGAGACGTTCTTCGCCCACGAGGTGATGACCGAGGACCCGGTGGTGGTGTGCGAGCGTGACACCGTGGCCGCGGCGCTGTCCCGTGTCAGGCAGGATGGGTTCTGTCCGGTCGTGGACGAGGCCGGGCGCCTGGCCGGGGTCACCACCCGCCGGGCACTCATCGCCCGCGCGGCGGGCACCGTCGCGGGCGCCACCATCCCGGCGACGGCGGTCTGTTTCGCCGACGACACGCTCCGCGACGTGGCCAACACCCTCGCCGCGCACGAGGTGAGCAGCGCCCCGGTGGTCGACCGCACCGACCCGCACCGGATCCACGGCGTCATCACCGTCGAGCAACTCCTGCACGCCCGCCGCCGCGACCTGCACGAAGAACACCACAGGGAACGGGTGCTGACCGTCAGAGCCACCCCTGACGACGGCCGTGACGTCGAGGACCGCGAAGCCGCCGCCCCGGCGGAAAACCAGGTAGGACAGCGGCGTCACGAAGCCTCCTGAGCCGCCCGGAGCAGCTCGATCAGTCCAGTCGTTTCTTGCTGGGTCATGAGCAGGGTTGTCCTGACCGCACTGTGTTGCGCATTAACTGGTAACCGGCCAAGGCGGCATTCGGCGTGGAACCCGGGCGGGGCAGGGGTTCCGATAGGTGCGGGTGTGCATACCGGGGGTGCTTTACTGGGCGCGAGGGGTGATCGAATGCAGGACGCGAAAGCGCCGAATCGCCTGCCGCAAAAGGTCGGGCGGGTCGTGACGCCTGCCGAGCTGGGCTTCCCCATCGATGCCGGTACACCCGCCGAGACCGACGGCATCGGTGACCCGGTGGCGGAAAGTCAGCGCGCATGGCGGGAAGTGCGGGCGTACGTCGGACGCAACCAGGCCGCGATCCACGCCCGGGCTGTCGAACTGTACGAACCGTCATGGCGGATGGCGCAGGCCCCGATGCTCTCCCAGGCCTCGTGGCTACCCGATCTGCCGATCGCACTCGACGACGTCGAGCTCGAATGGGAGCCGTGTGCGCCGCGGCCGATCGTCGTCGGACAGGAACCGGAGGCTCGCCCGCTGCTTCCGCTGCGGACCCGCGCACAGACATTTCCCAGCTACAGCAGCGCGATTCGCTATCTCAGCCGACCCGCCCTGTTCGAGAACCGGCCTTGCTACCGACTACTCGGCGCGACAGTGACCGGCGCCGCGCAGGCCCGCCTTCGTTTCGGCCAGTCCTGTTATTTCGACAAGATCGACGTATCGGAGGCGCTGGTGCACGAGCTGGCCGCGGCGATGATCGACGCCGGACCGTCGCGGCTCGAACTGCCCTTCCGCTCGCTGGTCTGCGATCCGTTCGATCTGTTGCTGCGCACCGTGAACACCTCTGTCACGACGCTGACGATCCGGCGGGACCCGACCAGTGGCCGGGCAAGCTTCCTGCTCCTGCGCCGGGACCCGGCCAAGGTGGCCACCGGGGGCGGCGAATACTGCCTGCTGCCTGCGGGCGAGTTCCAACCGGCGAGTGTCTCCCCCGGCAGTCTGGTGTCAGATCTGAGCATCTGGCGCAATATCGTGCGCGAATACAGCGAGGAACTGCTCGGCCAACCGGAACATGACGGGAACAGCGGGCGTCCACTCGATTATGAGCGCTGGCCCTTCTCTCGCGCGATGCAACAAGCCCGCGAACGAGGCGAGTTGCGTGTGCATGTGCTCGGCGTCGCGCTGCACGCGCTGAGCCTCAACGCCACCGTCATGACGGTCGCCGTCATCGACAGCGTCGTTTTCGACACCCTGTTCCGCGAGGCGGCGCGCGTCAACGCCGAAGGCGAAGTCGTCGTCCGGCTGGAAGACCGCGGAGAAGGGCAGCAGCTCACATTCGACAAGGCCACGGTCGACCATCTCCTCCACGCCGAGCCAAAGATGTCCTCCAGCGCAAAGGTCGGACTGAGCCTCGCATGGCGACACCGAAACCATCTGTTGCAGGCGTAGCGACCACCGTCATACGGCAAGGAAGCACGCACCTTTCCACTTTTCATATCGGTTTTGTCGGGGGTGGCGGGCAGAATAGGACCCGTGAGCGTCGCGGTGTGCGATCCGGTGCGGGAATTGTCGAGCGGTCTCGACGACCTGCGCGGCTCGTTGCCCGCGCTGGGTGATCAGGGTGTGGTGCAGGCGCTGCGGGATGTGGAAACCCTGTCCCGGCAGGTGATGTCGGTGCTGGTTGACGTGGTCGCCGAGACCGACGCCCGCGGCATCGCCGCCGCTGAAGGATTCGGCACCACCGCGCGACTGCTGGGGGCGGTGCTGCGCCTGTCCGCGTCAGACGCCCGCGGCCGGGTCGACCAGGCCCGGCTGCTCGGGGCGCGCCGCAGCGTCCTGGGCGAGGCGCTGCCGCCGCAGTTGCCGGCCACCGCGGCGGCGTTGGCGGCGGGGCGGATCGGGGCCGGGCAGCTCCGGGTCATCACCGACACCCTCACCACCCTGCCGTCGTCGGTTCCCGACCCGGTCCGCGAGCAGGTGGAGACCGACCTGGCCGGGTACGCGGCGGATTTCGATCCGCGCCGGTTGCGCACCATCGCCCACCGGATGAGCGCCCACCTCGATCCGGACGGCCCGGAACCCACGGAGCCAGAGCCGCCGCTGACCCCGGTGCGCGGCGAGGTGTGGCTGCGCGAGCGCCGCGACGGACGCCTGGGCATCGACGGCTGGCTCGACGCCGAACACGGCACCACGCTGCGCACCCTGATCGAGCAACTCGCCGCGCCGCGACCCGCCGTCGAGGGGGTGCGGGATCTGCGCAGCGTGCCCCACCGCCAGGCCGACGCCCTGATCGACCTCGCCGACTACGCCCGAGCCGCCCAAGGGTTCCCCATCGCCGGCGGCGAACCCCCGCACGTGAGCGTGACCATCGACTGGGACGCGTTGCGCACCGGCGTCGGCACCGCCGCGCTCGACCACGGCCGGATCATCACCGCAGGACAAGCCCGGCGCCTCGCCTGCGACGCGGCGATCCTGCCGGTGGTACTGGGCACCGACTCCGAACCCCTCGACCTCGGCCGCGCCACCCGCACCGCGCCCCGCGCCCTCCGCCGCGCCCTGACCGCCCGGGATCGCGGCTGCAGCTTCCCCGGCTGCCACCGCCCACCTCAGCTCTGCGCCGTGCACCACATCCGGCACTGGGCCGACGGAGGCTCGACCAGTGTCGGCAACTGCTGCCTCATCTGCGCGATGCACCACCAGCAGGTCCATCTGCAGGGCTGGGACCTCACCGTCCATCGCGGACAGGTCCGCTACCGGCCACCCACCATGGTCGACCCCGAACGAAAACCCCTGGTCAACCCCTACGGCAAGAGGACCTCGCGTTCCGAACGAGGACCCCGGTTCGACTGAGACTGCGTCGGGCTGCGCGGCTGCCGCATGGACCTGGACAAGACCGGGCATCACCGCGCTCCCGCGCGCCACCGGAAGCCCCGGAACCGGTGGGCTGCGGGCCGACGAACCCGATCAGCTCGACGGCGTGCCGTGGTGGCCGATGCGGTTCGTGCCGTTCAACGGCGGCGCCGTGGTGCCCGACTGGGCGCTGCGGCGGCCCGAACGGCCCCGGGTCTGCGTCACGCTGGGCACCGTGGTGCCCGTCGTGAGCGGCACCACCAGCCCGATGCCGTCGTCGCCGATCGAACGCGCTGTTTCCGCCTGCCTTTGAGCGATAGCGAATCGCCTCACCCGAATCGGGTGATCCATTCGCCGCCGCGACGCGCGCAATTCCGGGAGATAACCGGAGCCGGCGTCCACCCGGGTGAAAACAAGTCCGCAGGTGGTCTGGTTCCGCCGGATCTCGGCAATGGTGGAGAACAACCTCGGGGGAAGTAGGTCCGTATGAGGCTCATGGTTGATCTCAACCGTTGTGAGGGTTACGCGCAGTGCGCGTTCCTGGCGCCCGACGTGTTCACCATGCACGGCGAGGAAGCACTCCGCTACGAGGCGAACCCGGACGACGACGAACGCGAGCGGGTCGACCGCGCCGCCGCCGCCTGCCCGGTCCAGGCGATCATCGTGGAACCGGAGACACCGCGGATCCCGGAGCAGTACGCGACCCGAGTGGAAACCGCGGCCAACGAGGCGGCCAAGGGGAAGGAACGAGTGGGCCGCCATGCACGATGACTTCGAGGACGGCCGCGTCGTCGTCGTCGGCGTCTCGCTGGCCGGGCTGCGTGCTGCGGAGGCACTCCGCGAGGAGGGTTTCGTCGGCTCGCTGACCCTGGTCGGGGACGAGCGGCAGGAGCCGTACGACCGGCCTCCGCTGTCCAAGCAGGTGCTGCTCGGCCGGTCGCCGCCGGATCACACGGCGCTGCCCAGACGCCACCCGATCGACGCCGAGTGGCGCCTCGGCGTCGCCGCCACCGGCCTGGATCTGGACGCCAAGCGGGTGCGCCTGGCGGACGGGAACGAGCTCGCGTTCGACCGGCTGCTGATCGCCACCGGCGTGCGGGCCAAGGCGTGGCGGTATCCGGAACAGGCCGCGCTGCGCGGCGTCCACACCCTGCGCACCGTCGACGACGCCCGTGCGCTGCTCGACGCCCTGGACGCGGTGCCCACCCGCGTGCTGGTGATCGGGGCCGGCTTCACCGGCTCGGAGATCGCCTCGGTGTGCCGGGAACGCGGGCTGGCCGTGACGGTCGCCGAACGCGGGCCCGCGCCGCTGGCCGGGGCGCTCGGCGGAGTGCTCGGCGAGGGCGCCGCGGACCTGCAGCGCGAGCACGGCGTCGACCTGCGCTGCGGCGTCACGGTCAGCGCACTGGAGGGCGACGAGCAGGGCAGGCTGCGCCGCGCCCGGTTCTCCGACGCAGCGACGCTCGACGTCGACGTCGCGGTGGTGGCGCTGGGCGCGGTGCGCAACACCGAGTGGCTGGCCGGGTCCGGACTGGCCGCGGGTCCGCGCGGGGTCGCCAGCGACGCGGGCTGCCGCGCGTTCGACCTGAACGGCATCGTGACCGACGACGTCTTCGTCGCCGGCGACGTGGCCCGGTTCCCGCACCCGCTCTACGACTACCAGCTGCTCGCGCTGGAGCACTGGGGCAACGCGATCGCCCAGGCCGAGGTGGCCGCGCACAACATGGTCCACTCCGGTTCGCGCAGGCGCCCGCACCTGTCCATCCCGGCCTTCTGGTCCCACCAGTTCGGCGTCAACATCAAGTCCGTGGGTGTGCCGACCTTCGCCGACGAGGTGGCGATCATCCAGGGGTCGACGGCCGAGCACCGCTTCGTCGCGGCGTACGGCTACCGGGGCAGGCTCACCGCGGCGGTCTCCTTCGACCAGGCGAAATGGCTGGACTTCTACACCCGGCAGATCGAGCGCGCCGCACCGTTCCCGCCCACGTACCGCCCCATGGACGCGCCGGCGAAGGTCCAGCCGGTACCGGCCGACGTGCCCGATCCGGCACTGGTCAGCCACGCGCCGACGGTCACCGTGACCGGCCACCGGCCCGACGAGCGGCGCGTCGTCTTCGACCCCGCGCACGCATGAGCCACCCACTGCACGAGCCGCCCACCGGGGAGCCGCAGATGCCGCCGTCCACCCTGCTCCGGCAGATCACCGACTACACCAACCGCGCCGACCCCTACTCGCTCTACACCGAACTGCGCAAGACGCCGGTGGCCCGCC
>DASXOL010000220.1:0-1777 GCA_036494295.1 Pseudonocardiaceae bacterium | reverse complement strand
CTCAGCACCCGCGCGGGAACCGATGCTCTGGTACATCTGCTGGAGCTCGCTGACCAGCTCACGGGCCCGCCGCGCGGGTGCCTGCTCGTTGATCGCCTGACGGGCGTCGTTGACCAGCATCTCGGCCCTGGCGCGCTCATGGGAGGGCACCTGCTCACCCAGCTCGTCGAGCTGGCGCTGCACCTGGTAAGCCGCCGTGTCCAGCTCGTTGCGGGCGTCGACGTCCTCGCGCAGCCGCTGGTCCTCGGCGCGGTTGCGGTCCGCGTCGGCCACCATCCGCTCGACCTCGCCGGATTCCAAATTGGAGCTCTCACTGATGGTGATGCGTTGCTCGGCTCTGGTGTCCCGGTCCCGGGCGGTGACGTTGAGGATGCCGTTCGCGTCGATGTCGTAGGTCACCTCGACCTGGGGCTCGCCCCGGGCCGCGGGCCGGATGTTCTCCAGCCGGAACCTGCCCAGCACCCGGTTATCCGCAGCCAACTCCCGCTCGCCCTGCAGCACCACCACGTCGACCGCGGACTGGTTGTCCTCCGCGGTCGAGAACACCTCCGAGCGCCGGGCCGGGATCGTGGTGTTGCGATCAATGATGCGGGTCATCACGCCGCCGCGGGTCTCCACCCCCAGCGACAGCGGCGTGACATCGAGCAGCAAGACGTCGGACACCTCGCCCTTGAGCACCCCGGCCTGGATGGCGGCACCGACCGCGACCACCTCGTCCGGATTGACCGTCATGTTGGGGTCCTTGCCCCCGGTGAGCCTGCGCACCGCGTTCTGCACCGCGGGCATCCGGGTGGTGCCACCCACCAGGATCACCTCGTCGATGTCGTTCTCGGTGACCTTCGCGTCAGACATCGCCTGCTTGACCGGATCCATGGTCCGCTCGACCAGATCGGCGCTCAGCTGCTCGAACTGCGCGCGGGTGACGGTGGCCTGCAGGTGCTTCGGGCCGGTCGCGTCGGCGGTGACGAACGGCAGGCTCACCGTCGTCTGCGTCACCGAGCTCAGCTCCACCTTGGCCTTCTCCGCGGCCTCGAACAGCCGCTGCAGCGCCTGCGGGTCCTCGCGCAGGTCGATGCCGTTGTCCTGCTGGAACCGGTCGGCGAGGTGGTCGACCAGCCTGCGGTCGAAGTCGTCGCCACCCAGGTGGCTATCGCCCGCGGTGGAACGCACCTCCACCACACCGTCACCGACATCGAGGATGCTCACGTCGAAGGTGCCGCCACCGAAGTCGTAGACCATCACCGTCTCGTGATCGCGCTTGTCCAGCCCATAAGCCAACGCGGCCGCGGTCGGCTCGTTGATAATCCGCAGCACGTCGAGGCCGGCGATCTTCCCCGCGTCCTTGGTCGCCTGGCGCTGGGCGTCATTGAAGTAGGCCGGCACGGTGATCACCGCTTCGGTGACCCGCTCGCCAAGCACCTTGCCCGCATCGTCAGCCAGCTTGCGCAGGACCATGGCACTGATCTCCTCCGGCGCGTACAGCTTGCCCCGCACACTGAACCGGGCCTCGCCGTTCGGACCAGGCACCACCTCGAAAGCCACCGCCTTGGCCTCATCGGCCACCTCATCGAAGCGCCTGCCCACGAACCGCTTCGCCGAGTAGATCGTGCCCTTCGGGTTCATGATCGCCTGGCGTCTGGCCAGCTGACCCACCAGCCGCTCCCCGCTCTCAGTGAACGCCACCACCGAAGGAGTGGTCCGCGACCCCTCCGCGTTCGGAAGGACCTCGGCCTGACCCCCCTCCCACGCAGCGATCACCGAGTTGGTCGTACCAAGG
>DASXOL010000219.1:0-7109 GCA_036494295.1 Pseudonocardiaceae bacterium | reverse complement strand
GTCCCGGGACTGGGTGATCGGCGTGCCGCTCTCCAGGCTGTGCAGCACCGCGAGCTCGTGCCCGCGGTCCCGCACCAGGCGCGCGATGCGGAACAGGTACCTGGCCCGTTCGGTGCCCGGCATCCTCGACCACACCTTGTCGTAGGCCCGGCGGGCGGCTCGCACCGCGGCGTCCACATCGGTGTGCGTGGCGGTGCTCACCGTGGTCAGGCCGTCCGTGGTGGCCGGGTTGAGCACGCTGCGCGCCCCGCCCGAGCCGTCGACGAACCTCCCGTCGACGAACATCCGGTAGCTCGACCGCAGTCTCGCGACATCCGGTGCCGCCGTCGCCGCGGCGTGGTGCCACCCCATCAGTGGGTCACGCCGGCCAGCCGGGGAGGTAGCAGCGCGGTCTCCGGGCGCACGCCGGGAGTCTACGACCGAGCGCCGACAGCGCCGCCCCGTTAACCCTCTTCGGTGATGTCGGTGGCGGTGGGGCCGAACACCGGGATCGCCTTCAGGTAGGGCGCGGGGTCGCCGGACCAGTTCCAACCGGCCATCTGCGCGGTGCTGCGCCTGCCGAGGGCGGCCCGCCAGAACTCGTAGGGATCGACGTCGAGCGTGGTCACCGGGTCACCGGAACCGGCGGTGAACTCCCGCTCGCCCGCGTGGACGGTGATCGTGCCGTGGCCGCCCAGCCGGTCCAGGTGGTGGGCGAGGCCGTCCAGCGACGCGGTCCAGGCGGCGGCGGGTGGCCGGCCGGAGCCGAGTGCACCGCGGATGTCTGCTTCGTGGGTGATCACGTCGTGCACGATCGCCAGCGGCATCCGCCGTGCGCCGAGGGCCTGTTCCACGGCCGCGGCGGCGCCCTCCCATTCGGCGAGCACCGCGCCGATGGACATGCCCCGGCGCTCCCGCACCTGCGCGGCGGTCTCGTCGTCACCAGGTACCCCGCTGAGACGGCCGCCGATCGCGTCGACGGCGAGCGCGGACAGGTGCGCCACGGTGTCCGCGACGCTCCACGCCGGGCAGCCCGGCACCGTGGTGCCCAGCTGTTCGTCGCTCGCGGTACCGACCAGTGCGGCGATCCGTTCGCGGGACTCGCGGTAGAGGGCTGGGTAATCGGTGTGGTCGGTCAACGGTGCTCCTTTGCTGGTCCGTGCTGCGGTGGGGGGATGCCATAGGGTGCCTGGGCATGGACGTGCTGCTCGTCGACCATCCGTTGGCGCGGGCACGGCTGACCGTCATGCGCGACGCGCGCAGCGACAATGCCGCCTTCCGCGCGGCACTGCGCGAACTGACGCTGATGCTGATCTACGAGGCGACCAGGGACGCCGAGGTCCGCGCCGAGACGGTGCAGACCCCGGTGGGTCCGGCCACCGGGTACCGGCTCGCGGACCCGCCCATGCTGGTGCCGGTGCTGCGGGCCGGGCTGGGGATGGCCGACCAGGCGCATGCGCTCATCCCGGGGGCGCAGATGGGTTTCGTCGGGCTGGCCCGCGACGAGCACACCCTGCGTCCGGTGCCCTACATGGAGTCGCTGCCCGAGTCGCTGGCGGGCAGGCCGGTGTTCGTGCTGGATCCGATGCTCGCCACCGGCGGCTCGATGGAGCACACCCTGCGGCTGCTCACCGGCCGCGACGCCACCGACCTCACCGCGATCTGCGCGGTGGCCGCCCCGGAGGGGATCAAGCGCCTGCGGGACTCCGGGCTGCCGGTGCGACTGGTGGCCGCCTGCGTGGACGAGCGGCTCAACGACGTGGGCTTCATCGTCCCCGGCCTCGGCGACGCGGGGGACCGCCAGTTCGGCGCGGTCTGACCGGTTCATCGGGGGCCGGTCCGCCAGCCGTCCAGGGTGGCCCGCACCGCCGCCTCGAACACCTGTGCGGGGGCTCCCGCCTGCGGCGGGATGGCGTTGCCGAGTTCCAGCGAGACGAGGCCGTGGACGTTGGCCCACAGTGCGGTGGCGATGGTGGCCGGGTTCGCGTCGCGCAGCAGGCCGGCCGCGACGCCGCGGCGCACCGCGTCCACCAGCGGGGTGAAGGTGGACTTGGCGTGCGCCCAGTCCTGCTCGGCAGGCTCGAAGCCGGGGACCGGCGAACCGAACATCACGGTGTACAGGTGCGGGTCGGCGACGGCGCTGGCGCGATAGGCGCGGCCGAGCGCCCGGATGTCGGCGAGCGGGTCGTCCGAGGGCACCACCGCGTCCAGGTGCGCCCCGAACCGGGTGAACGCTTCGACGAACAGCGCGCGCAGCACCCCCGGCTTTCCGCCGAACAGCGAGTACACCGCGGTGGTCGAGGTGTGCGCGTCGCGGGCCAGCCTGCGCAGGCTCAGCGCGTCGGGACCCTCCGAGGTGAGCACCCGGCCCGCCACGTCCAGCAGCCGGACGCGCAGCGCGTCGTCGTGCACTTTGGGCCTTGCCACCGGACGACCTTAACAACACTGTTTTATAACACTGTTTCGATCACCCGTGGGCGCGCCGGAGGAGGTGCTCAGGGCATCAGGTGCGCGGCCATCGTGGCGCCCAGCTCCCAGCAGGCCTGCAGGTCGTCCTTGCCGGGCTCGCCGATGACCGTGAGCGGCTCGGCGATTGGTCGCCAGCCCATCCCCTTGGTGATCGACTGCACCGCCCGCACCGCGCCCGCGGTGTCGCTGCCGCCGTGCACGTAGCAGCCGTATGGTCGGCCCGCGGTCGCGTCCAGGCACGGGTAGTACACGAGGTCGAAGAAGTGCTTGAGCGCGCCGGACATGTAGCCGATGTTCGCGGGCGTGCCCAGCAGGTAGCCGTCGGCGCCCAGCACGTCCACCGCGGTGGCGGCCAGCGCGGGCCTGCGGACCACCTCGACACCCTCGATCTCGTCCGTGCGGGCGCCCGCCACCACGGCGTCGAGCATGGCCTGCAGGCTCGGCGACGGCGTGTGGTGGACGATCAGCAGGGTCGGCATCGGCTCGGAGCCTGACGAGCGGGCGCCCCGCGCGCAACCCGGATCACCGCGCGGCCAGCAGCCCGAGCGTGGCCTCGCGCAGGACGGCCAACCGCTCGTCGGCGGCCTGCCGGGCGGCGGGCAGGTCCTGGGCAGCCCGCACCGGTGCCACCACCTCCAGGTACGCCTTGAGCTTGGGCTCGGTGCCCGACGGGCGCACCAGCACGCGGAAGCCCGCGCCGCGCAGCGCGAGGGTGTCGTCGGGCCGGTCGGGATCGGTGCGCAGGTCCTGGACCTGCACCGGCGCCCCGCCCAGCTCGGCGGGCAGGCGTGCGCGCAGCCCGGTCGCCGCGGCGGCCAGCGCTGTGTCGTCGGCCAGCCGCACCGACACCTGCGCGGTGCGGTGCACCCCGTGCCGGACGGCCAGCTCGTCGAGCAGTTCGGCGGGCGAGCCGCCGCCGGCCACCAGGTCGCAGGCCAGCACCGCGGCGGAGATCCCGTCCTTGTCGCGCACCGCGTCCGGGTCGACGCAGTAGCCCAGCGCCTCCTCGTAGGCGTAGACCAGTCCCTCGCCGGCGCGCATCAGCCACTTGAAACCGGTCGGCGTCTCGGCGTACCGCACGCCGTGCTCGGCGGCGATCTCGCGCAGCAGGCCCGCCGAGACGATCGACGTGGCGACCAGCGGATCGGGATGCGCCCGCCGGTCCAGCCTCGCCAGCAGGTGCGCACCGAGCAGCGCGCCCGTCTCGTCGCCGGTGAGCATCCGCCAGCCGCGGGGATCACCGAAGTGCGGATTACCGAAGTGCGGATCACCGAAGTGCGGATTACTGAAGTGCGGATCACGAATGCCGAGCGCACAGCGGTCCGCGTCGGGGTCCAGCGCGATGGCGAGGTCGGCGTCGCGCTCCTGTGCCAGCGCCAGCAGCGCGTCGGTGGCGCCGGGTTCCTCCGGGTTCGGGAAGCCGACGGTCGGGAAGTCCGGGTCGGGCTCGGCCTGCGCGGCCACCAGCTCCACGTCGGTGACGCCGGCGCGGTGCAGCGCCTCGGTGAGCGTCGCGCCGCCCACCCCGTGCAACGGCGTGGCCACCACCCGCAGCGGGCGCGGGCCAGGTGGCACCAGGCCGGCGACCCGCTGCAGGTAGGCCACCCGCAGGTCCTCCCCGCCGATGCGGACCGGCCCGTTCCTGGGCACCGACCGGGCGGGCGGCGCGGCGGCGATCGCGGCCTCGATGGCGGCGTCGGCGGGCGGGGCGAGCTGCTGCCCGCCGTCGAGGTAGACCTTGTAACCGTTGTCGGTCGCCGGGTTGTGCGACGCGGTGATCTGCACCCCGGCGGCCGCGCCGAGCCTGCGGGCGGCGAAGGCGAGCACCGGGGTGGGCAGCGGCCGGGGCAGCAGCAGGGTGTCGAAGCCGGCCGCGGCGAACACCCCGGCGGCGTCGGCGGCGAACTGCGCCGAGCGGTGCCTGGCGTCGCGCCCCACCACCACGGTGCCGCTATGTCCCTGCGCCGCGAGCCAGCTCGCCAGCCCGGCGGAGGTGCGCACCACCACCGCGCGGTTCATGCCCGCGGGCCCGGCCCGCAGCGGTCCGCGCAGCCCCGCGGTGCCGAACCGCAGCGGCCCGGCCATCCGGGCGGCCAGCTCGTCCGCGGCACCGGGGGCGCCCGCGAGGGCATCGGCCAGCAGGCGCTGCAGCTCGGCGCGGTCGGCGGTGTCGCCGTCGGGCACGTCGTCGGCGATCCAGCGGGTCGCGGCGTCGCGCACCGCGGGTGCCAGGCTCACCGGCGTGTGTCCCGGGTGCAGAACGGGCCGCCGACCAGCGCCAGCTCGTCGTCGCCGAACCAGTCCGGCGCCCCGGCCCGCAGGATCTCCGGCGCGTGGTCCTCTGCGTCGTCCTGCGGGTGGTAGCCCAGCGCGTGGCCCTCCGCCGCGCTCCACCACGACCTGGTGTTCGCCGAGACGCCCCACACCACGGCGAACCCCGGTGACGGCGCGCTGAGCGCGGCGTGCGCCAGCCGGACCGCGTCGGCGGGGGAGAGCCAGGTGGCGAGCTCGCGGGCGGTGCGCGGCCGGGGCTGGAACGAGCCGATCCGCAACGCCACCACCTCCATGCCGTGCCGCTCGGCGTAGAGCGCCCCGAGCGCTTCCACGGCCGCCTTGGACACCCCGTAGAAGGTGTCCGGACGTGGCGCGGCGGCGGCGGGCAGCGTCCCGGCCGCGGGCCTGCGGGTGAAGCCGGTGGCGTGGTTGGACGAGGCCAGCACGACCTTGCCCACCCGGGCGTCCGCGGCCGCCTGCAGCACCCGCCGGGTGGCGTCCACATTGGTGGCGAGGATGCGTGCCCAGTCGTCCTCACCGGGGATGCCCGCCAGGTGCAGCACCGCGTCGGCGCCGTCCAGCAGCGCGGCCAGTGCCGCCTCGGCGCCGGGGTCGGTGAGGTCGGCGCGGGCGCCGGTGAGGTCGCCGGGCAGCTCCCTGCTGTCGGTGCCGACCACGGTCCAGCCCAGTTCCCGAAGTCCGGGGCACACGGTCGCACCGATGCGCCCGGCCGCGCCGGTGGCCAGGACGGTGCTCATAGCGTGCTGATCAGCTCCCGGATCAGCAGGCCCATCTGGCCGGCCGCGGCCTTGCCCGCGGCGAGCACCTCGAGGTGGTCCAGCGGGGCCCCGGTGAGCCCGGCGGCCAGGTTGGTGACCAGCGAGATCCCCAGCACCTCGGCGCCCTCGCCGCGTGCGGCGATGGTCTCCAGGACGGTGGACATGCCGACCAGGTCGGCGCCCATGGCGCGGAGCATGCGGATCTCCGCGGGCGTCTCGAAATGCGGGCCGGGCACCCCGGCGTAGATCCCCTCGGCCAGGGTGGGGTCGATCTGCCGGGCCAGCGCCCGCAGCCGGGGCGAGTACGCGTCGGTGAGGTCGACGAAGCGGGGACCGGTCAGCGGTGAGCTCGCGGTGAGGTTGAGGTGGTCACTGATCAGCACCGGCTGCCCGACCGAGAGGTCCTCGGCGATGCCGCCCGCGGCGTTGGTCAGCACCACCACGCGGGCGCCCGCGGCGCAGGCGGTGCGGACCGCGTGCACCACCTGGGCCGGTCCGCGCCCCTCGTAGCCGTGCGTGCGCCCGAGGAACACCAGCACCCGCTGGCCCGCGAGCCGCACGGAACGGACCGTGCCGGCATGGCCCTCCACCACCGGCGCCGCGAAACCGGGCAGCTCGCTCACCGGCACCTCGGCGGACGCGCGGCCCAGTTCGTCGGCCGCGGGGCTCCAACCGGAGCCGAGCACCACGGCGAGGTCGTGTGCGGGCACGTCGGTGTGGCGCACGAGCGCCGCGGCGGCCGCTCGCGCGACGAGCGCGGGGTCGGTCGAGGTGGACACGCCTGTGAGCCTATGGGGTGGGCGTCAGCCGCCCGGCACGAATCCGGCGACCACCGGCTCGAACAACTGGTTGCGCCCGGTCGCCTCGCGCTCGGTCGGCACGCTGACCCGCACCACCCACAGGTCGGTGCCCGCCGGCACCAGCCGCAGGTACGTCGTCCGGCGCAGCTCGCCCTGGGACCCCTGGCCCTCCATGGTCCGGAAGGTGGCGTCCAGCGTGCCGTCCGGCAGCTGTTCGCGCCGCGCCTCCACCGCCTCCGACACGCTCTGGCGCAGCTGGCGGCGGTAGCGGTTCAGGTAGTCGTCGAGATTGCCCCGGGTGAGGAACTTCGGCCCCCGCTCGACGGTGATCAGCTCCGACCCGTCCGGTGAGGGGAACCGCACGACGCTGCCCGAGTTCGTGCCGAGCACGCCCTGCTCGCGGAACTCCGGCCAGCCCTGCGGCACGGCGATGCTGAACCGCGCCGGGTCGGCGCCGTCCTGCTCGCTCACCTGCAGGGCGCGGCTCACCAGCACCACGTCCTGCCGGTCGGTGGAGGTCAGTTGGGTGGCCGCCGCGCCCAGCTTCGGGAACGGCGCGGCGCCCATCAGGACCCGGGCGGCGCCGAAACCGGCCGCCGCGGCGACCAGGAACAACAGCACGGCCAGGGCCCACACCGCCACCCTGGCCAGCCGGCCGAACCGAGCCGGGCCCACACCCCGCGGCGCGGCGGCGCGCTCCGGGGGCACGTCGAACGGCAGCGGACCGGGGTCGGCGGCGAGCCTGCCGCCGGACCCGGTCAGCTCAGGACCCGGCGACGCCGCGAGCGGCCGCGGCGGCGTCGAGTGG
>DASXOL010000218.1:0-2661 GCA_036494295.1 Pseudonocardiaceae bacterium | reverse complement strand
CTGGGGCCGGTCGTCCAACGTGTTCCTGCGCAACGGCTCCCGGCTCTACCTGGACGTAGGCTCGCACCCCGAGTACGCCACGGCCGAGTGTGACGACCTGATCCAGCTGGTGACCCACGACAAGGCGGGCGAACGCATTCTCGAGGACCTGCTGGTGGACGCGGAACGCCGGCTGGCCGACGAGGGCATCGGCGGAGACATCTTCCTGTTCAAGAACAACACCGACTCGGCGGGCAACTCCTACGGTTGCCACGAGAACTATTTGGTGGCTCGTGCTGGTGAATTTTCACGGATCGCCGACGTGCTCCTGCCGTTCCTGGTGACCCGCCAGCTGCTCTGCGGTGCGGGCAAGGTCCTGCAGACCCCGCGCGGCGCGGTGTACTGCCTCTCGCAGCGCGCCGAGCACATCTGGGAGGGCGTCTCCTCGGCCACCACCCGCTCCCGGCCGATCATCAACACCCGCGACGAGCCGCACGCCGATGCGGAGCGCTACCGGCGGCTGCACGTCATCGTCGGCGACTCGAACATGTCCGAGGTCACCACGCTGCTCAAGGTCGGCACCGCCAACCTGGTGCTGGAGATGGTCGAGGAGGGTGTCGCCTTCCGCGACTTCACGCTGGACAACCCGATCCGGGCGATCCGCGAGATCAGCCACGACCTCACCGGACGGCGCGGTGTCCGCCTCGCGGGCGGGCGGGAGGCCTCCGCGCTGGACATCCAGCGGGAGTACTACGCACGGGCCGTGGAACACGTGGAGCGCCGCGGCTCCGACCCGCTCACCGACCGGGTGATGGAGCTGTGGGGTCGCACCCTGGACGCGGTCGAGCAGCAGGACCTCAGCAAGATCGACCGGGAGATCGACTGGGCGATCAAGCACCGGCTGGTCGAGCGGTACCGGTCCAAGCACCGGATGGACCTGTCCAGTCCCCGCGTCGCACAGCTGGACCTGGCCTACCACGACATCCGTCGCGGCCGCGGCCTGTTCGACCTGCTGCAGCGCAAGGCGCTGGTGGACCGGGTGACCGACGACGGCGAGATCGAGGCCGCGAAGGACACCCCGCCCGCCACGACGCGCGCGAAGCTGCGCGGGGACTTCATCGCCGCGGCGCAGGCCGCCGGCCGCGACTTCACCGTGGACTGGGTGCATCTCAAGCTCAACGACCAGGCGCAGCGCACCGTGCTGTGCAAGGACCCGTTCCGCGCGGTGGACGAACGGGTGGAACGGCTCATCGCATCGTTGTGAGGGCGTGACCGCTGCGGCCTGGTCAGCACACCGCGGCCCGCCGTGGTCGTAGGCTGCCTGGCGTGTCGTCCAACCGCGCCGAACGCTTGGTCAACCTGGTGCTCTGCCTGCTGTCCAGCCGCCAGTACCTGCCCGCGACGCGGATCAGGCAGATCGTGCCCGGCTACGCCGACGCCCCTTCCGACGAGGCCTTCTTCCGGATGTTCGAGCGGGACAAGGCCGAACTGCGCGATCTCGGCGTCCCGCTGGAGACCGGGCACAGCGCCGCGGCCGAGTCGGGCGAGGGCTACCGCATCGCCCGCCGGGACTACGAGCTGCCCGACATCGACCTCGAACCCGACGAGGCGGCCGCGGTCGCGCTGGCTGCCCGGCTGTGGGACTCCCCGCAGCTGGCCGGGGCCGCGCACGGCGCGCTGCTGAAGCTGCGAGCCGCCGGTGTGGAGGTGGAGAGCGAGCCGTCGGTGACGGTGGAGCCGCGGGTGCGCGCCGCGGAGCCCGCGTTGACGCCGCTGATCTCGGCCGTCCAGGCCGGTCAGGTGGTGAGCTTCCGGCACCGCAAGCACCCCGCCGAGGCTCCCGTCCGGCGCACCGTGGAGCCGTGGGGGGTCGCCTCCTGGCGGGGCCGGTGGTACGTGGTGGGGCACGACCGGGACCGCGCCGCCACCCGGTGCTTCCGGATCTCCCGGATCGTGGACGAGGTGCGAACCGTCGGCCCGCCGGGCGAGGTCCATCGCCCCGAGGGGCTCGACCTGCTGGCCGTCGTCGCCGGGTCGGCCGAGCAGGCGCCGGTGGCGCACACCGCGCGGCTGTGGCTGGCCGACGGCCGGGCGCACGGCCTGCGCAGGAAGGCCAGGGTGCTGGACAGCATGGTCGTGGACGGCGTCCAGGGCGACGTGGTGGAGATGGAGCTGCCCGCCACGGACGTCGCGGCCCGCTGGATCGCGGGGCACGGCCCGGACGCGGTGGTGCTCGAGCCCGCCTCGCTGGCCGACGCGGTGCGGGCCCGGCTTCTCGCCGCCGCGGGGAGGGCGGGCTGATGCCGGGCGTGGCGGAGCGGCTGCCCCGGCTGCTGGCACTGGTGCCCTACCTGCTGGCGCGGCCCGGTGCGCCGATCGACGAGGTGGCCGCCGACTTCGAGGTGAGTCCCCGGCAGTTGCGCAGGGACCTGGAACTGCTGTGGATGTGCGGGCTGCCCGGCTACGGGCCCGGTGACCTCATCGACCTGTCCTTCGAGGGCGAGACGGTCACGGTCACCTTCGACGCCGGCATGCGCCGCCCGCTGCGCCTGTCCGGCGCGGAGGCCACCGCGCTGGTGGTGGCGCTGAGGGCGCTGGCCGACACCCCGGGGGTGGTCGACGGCGGAGCGGTGCGCCGGGCGCTGGCCAAGATCGAGGCGGCCACCGGCCCGGCCGACGGTG
>DASXOL010000217.1:0-13372 GCA_036494295.1 Pseudonocardiaceae bacterium | reverse complement strand
TGCTGGACGACAAGGTGCTGGACGTCCAGCGCGTCATGGAAGAGGACGAAGAGCAGTACCGCTTCGCCATCGCACCACAGGCCTGAGCACAGCCTTCGGCCCGTGGCGGGACGATCCGTCACGGCGCCGTTCAGGCTGGGTTCCCGAACAGCTCCACATAGTCGTCGCGGCCGAACATCCGCGCGGTCTCCACGGCGGACGGCTGGCCGGCGAAGGGATCGGCCCCGCCGTCGAGCAGGGCCCGCACCACCTCGTCCTCGCCCTTGAAGACCGCCCCCGCGATCGGGGTCTGACCGCGGTCGTTGGCCTGGTCCGGGTTCGCGCCGCGGGCGATGAGCGCGGCCACGGTCGGCGCGTGGCCGTGGTAGGCCGCGAGCATGACCAGCGAGTCGCCCTTGTCATTGCTGAGGTTCGCGGGCACCCCCGCCTCCAGGTACGCGTCCAGCGTGGCGGTGTCCCCGGCGCGGGCCATGTCGAACAGCCGGGTGGCCAGTTCGATCATCTCGTCGTCCTGCGGTGCGCTCACCACGTGAAGTGTAGGAACGTGCCGCGGGCGACGGGCCGGTGGCGCCGTTGCCCCGAAAGGGTGGAGCCGGCTGTGACGGCGGCGACTTCGTGAAGCGTTTCAGGGTGCCGCGGCGACGTGAATGAGTAGTCGGGAGTCGAACGCAATGCGGAGGGGCAAGCAGGTGGACACGGTCAAGGAATTGGTCGACGGGATGCAGCACGAATTGACCGAGCACCGCAAGCCGCTGACGGCGGTGGGGATCGCGATCGGGGTCCTCCTGATCGCGGGGGTGATCGCCGCGCTCCTGGGGTCTGCGCTCGCCGTGGCGGCGATCGCGTCGGTCGGAATTCTGGGCACCGCCCTGGGTGTGCTCGTATACACCGGGCTCAGCCAGGCCTGATCCTTGATCACCCATAGTGGTGGATGATTCTTAAAGTACCCCGATGCCGTAGCCCGGTTCGCTTGGTGGATCAGTAGCCTCGGGCGCTGAGCATGCGAGCGAGGGGAACACGATGACCGCTGGGGGCACCCCTGTGCCAGGGGACGTGGCCGCGCGCCGCGCTGCCCGGCCGCAGCTGCTGCTCGTCGGCCCGACGGGGAGATCTGACGTCAGGTGAACTCGACCAGCGCGCAGTCCACCGGTCCTCTTTCGGTGGCGGAACTCGCGCGTGACTGGGCGAACCTGGCGGGGCGAACCGCCTACCTGCCCATGTCCGGCGCCGAGGTCGAGCAGTTGCTCGGTGCCATGGTGGACCAGCTCGTCGCCGGCCTGCGCAGGCCGATGGTCGAGGGCCGGGCCGCGGTGCAGGCGGGCGCCGACGTGGGCGCGGCCATGGTGGAGAACCACCTGGTCGGGATGCGCAGCGTGGTCCGCAGCATCGAACTGCTCGGCGACGGCCTGCCCCGCCTGGCCGAGCTGAGCGACGTCGAGGACCTGGCGGCGGGTGTGCTCCAGACGCTCGCCGCGCTGGCCGGCGGTTACGCGGACGCGCTGCGCCGGCGCACCTTCCACGAGCAGGAGGATGTCAAGCAGGCGCTGCTCAAGGCCAAGCGCGACGCCGAGCGCGGCCTGCGGGTGAGCGAGGCCCGGTTCCGGGAGATCTTCTCCGCCTCGGCGGTGGGCATCGCGATCAGCGACCTGTCCGGGGTGCTGGTCGACGCGAACGCCGCGTTCGCCGACATCGTCCGGCGCCCGCCTGCCGAGCTGCCGGGGCTGCGGCTCATTCAGTTGCTGCGTGCCGAGCACGACACGGCGCTGGAGGAGGCCTACCACGCACTGACCACGGGCGCGCTGATCCGGTTCCAGCATCCCCGCCGGCTCACCGACTCCAGCGGCGAGGTCGCCTGGACCCACATCGCCGGGTCGCTGCTGCGCGACGCGGAGGGGGCGCCCACCCACCACATCACGGTCATCGAGGACCTCACCGAGCTGCAGCTGCTGCGCCAGGAGCTGTCCGCCCAGGCACTGCACGACGTGCTCACCGGCCTGCCCAACGAGCAGTACTTCATGTCGCGGCTGCAGGAGGTGCTGGAACGCGCCGATCCGTCCGCCCAGGTGACGCTCGGGCGGATCAACCTGGACAACTTCGCGGTGATCAACGACGGCAGCGGGCGCAGCACCGGCGAGCGGCTGCTGCGCTCCATCGCGTCGCGGCTGCAGGACCTCGTGGTCGACGAGCAGGCGATGGTGGCCAGGGTGGGCACCGACGACTTCGCGATTCTCATCGAGGACGGTCCGGCGACCCCCGACGTCGCGGTGCTTGCCAAGAGCATCAACGACGAGCTCGTCGAGCCGGTGTACGTGGAGGGTCGCGGGCTGGCGGTGTCGGCGGGTGTCGGCCTGGTGCGCCGCTCGGCGTCCGGGATCTCGCCCGGTGAGCTGGTCCGGGCCGCCGACGCGACGCTGCACCGGGTCAAGCGCAGCGGCCGCGGCCAGTGGGGGCTGTACGACGCGAAGGCCGACGTCGAGGAGCGGGACCGGTACCGGGTCATCGCGGAGATGCCGGGTGCCTGGGAGTCCGGCGAGATCAGCCTCGAATACCAGCCGCTGTACGGGATGGCCAGCGAACGGGTGGAGGCGCTGCAGGCCCTGCTGTGCTGGGACCGGGTCGACGGGAGCACGGTGGAGCACGCCGACTGCCTCGCGATGGCCGAGCAGACCGGGCTGGTCCACTCCCTCGGACGCTGGATGCTTGAGCAGGCCTGCGTCGAGCTCGCCCGGTGGAGCACCGCCGCCGCCCGGCCGCTGCTGCTGCACGTCGACCTCACGGCGCGGCTGAGCGAGGATCCGGACCTGGTGGGCGTGGTCCGGGCGGCGCTGGCCAAGAGCGGCCTGCGGGCCGCCGACCTGCGCGTGGGGGTCCCGCTGGAAACGCTGTGGCGGGACCGTGGCGACGTGACGGACAACGTGCAGGTGCTCGCCGACATCGGCGCAGGCGTGGTGCTGGTCGGCGCCGCGGCGGGGCCGGGTTATCTGGCCTACGTCGAGGACCTGCCGGTGACGGCCGTGGAGGTCGCGCCGAAGATGGTGCGCAGGCTCGCCCAGCGCCCCGGCGACGACTCGGTGGTCTCGCGGTCGATTCGCCACACCATTCCGCTGATGCAGAGCGCGGGCACCAAGGTGATCGCCAGCGGCGTGGACACCCTGGAGCAGGCCGTGTGGTGGCGCAGCGCAGGGACCGACGCCGCCCGAGGGGAGCATTTCGGGCCACCCGTGCCACCCGAGGAGCTGCCCGCCCTGCTCGGCGGCTGACGGGTTCAGGCGCCCAGCAGCGCCCGCATGTTCCGGTACTTCTCGGTGAGCCGCTCGCGGGTCGCCTCGTCGAGCGCGGCGAGCCGGTCCGGATCGGCGTTGTGCGCCAGGTCGGCGAGTTTGACCAGCAGTGCGCCCGGAGTGGCGAGGATCCGCGCGGCGTAGTCCTCCGGTGGCTCGCCCGGCCGCTTGCTCACCGCCATGACGATGTCCCGGGTGGCCTGCGGGACCGGCAGGCCGGTCAGCTGCTCCTCGGAGAGCACGCCGTCCTCCACCGCGTCGTGCAGCCACGCGGCCGCGATCTGCGCATCGGATCCGCCGCGGGCCGCGACACCGTCGGCCACCGCGGCCAGGTGCTCGGTGTAGGGACGGCCTGCCTTGTCCTGCTGGCCCCCGTGGGCGGCGCAGGCGAGGCGACGCACCTCGTCGACGCTCAGCTGTGCGGGCATGGGCGGACCTCGCTCTCCGCTTCGCAGTTCACCGCCAGTTCCGGGAGGGTAGGACGGGCGGGCGGACGCTGTACCCCGTTTGCCGACACCGAGGGGGTGACCGCTGTTCCGACGAAGTGTGGCGACCGGGTCACTCACCGCAGCGACGGTGGCTAGCATCAGGCCGTGGCACGGGAATACGACGCTCAACTGCTGGAGTCGGTCGCGGTCCGGCGGAACCGGATGCGCGACTCGCTCCTCTGGGGGCGGGAGCGCCGGGAGCGGTCAACCATGGACAACATCAAGCGGCTGGCGATCAGCGTGATCGTGGCAGCGGTCGGTTGCGCGGGTTGCGTCGGCTGGTCCTTCCTGCAGAAGGCACTCGCCGCCCAGCAGCAGAACCTGCACACGCCCGCGGTGACGGTGTCCCGGTGACCGCCGCGCCACAGACCCCCGCCGCCACGGGCCGGCTGACCCGCGTCACGCTCGCGGGCCCGCGGCGCCGTGCGGACCTCGTGCTGCCCTCCGACGAGCCGATCGGCGTGCTGCTCCCGGAGATCGTCTCGATGGTCGGGCTCGGACCCGCCGGTGAGCCCAGGGCCTACCAGGTGAGCAGGCTGGACGGGCAGGTGCTGGAACCCACCGCGAACCTGCGCGCGGCCGGTGTCGCCGACGGCGCGGTGCTCCGGGTCGACCCGCTCACCGAGGCGCCGCCCGCGGCGATACTGCACGACGTCTCCGACGAGATGGCCGACGACCTCGCCCGGCGCCGCGGCCGGTGGAACGCGCGGGCCCGTACTCGGACCGCCACCGTGACGGTGACCGCGGCCGCCGCGCTCGCCGGCCTGATGACGGCCCCGCAGGTGCCGCCGGCGGCGGTCACCGCGGTCGGCCTGGTCGTACTGCTCGGCGGCGCCGGGGTGGCGCTGGCCGGCCGTCGGCCGGTGGGGCTCGCGGCCGTGTCCGCCGGCGCCGCCATCGCCATGGCCGCGGTGCCCTCCTGGACCGCCGACTGGCCGCTGCGCGGTGCGCTGTGGACGCTCGGCGCCGCTGTGGTCGTGCTGACGCTGGGCCTGGTGACCGGAAACGAGCGCGCCGGGGCGCTGGGTGCGGGAAGCGTGCTGGTGCTGCTCGCCGGGTGGACCGTGCCGCTCGTGGCGGGTCTCTCGGTCGCGCGGACCGCCACGGTCATGGCGGTCGTGTCGGTGGCCGCGCTCGGGCTGCTGCCCCGGCTCGCGCTGATCATCTCCGGCCTGACCCGGCTCGACGACAGGCATGCCGCCGACGAGCCGGTGACCCGGGTGTCCGCGGAGGCTGCGGTCGACGCGGCGCACCGCGGGCTCGCGGTCTCGGTCGTCGCGACCGCGGCCTCCGGCGCGGTCGCGGGCTGGATGCTCGCACAGGCGGGCACGCCGTGGCCGGTCGTCCTGGCCTGCCTGCTCGGCGTCACGTTGCTGCTGCGGCTGCGGACCTTCCCGCTCACCGTCGAGGTGACCGGCTTGGTCGGCGCCGCCGTGGTGATCGTGCTGGGTCTGGTACACCGCTGGACGCAGGTGGATCCGACGGTGTGGGCCGGTGGTGCGGCAGTCCTGCTGGGAGTGGTCGCCGTCGGGCTCCTCGTGCTGGGCTACGACCCGCCGCCGCACATCCGAGCCCGGGCCCGCCAGCTCGCCGATCGCCTGGAAGGCTTGGCCGTCGTCGCGCTCGTGCCGGTCGCGGTCGGAGTCTTCGGCGTGTACGCCCGGCTGCTCGGCACGTTCTGACGAGGAGCGGATGTCTACCCCACCCACCCCGGCAGGGGGTCCCCACCAGCAGGGACGATCCCAGCAGAGCTCGGAGCGGTCCAGCTCGGAGCGGTCCAGCTCGGATCGGCCCGCTTCGGAACGGCCCGGCTCGGAGCGGCCTGCCGGGCCGCCGCCGTCCGCACCGGCGCAGCCCCCTCGGCAGAACCCGGGACCGCCGCAGGGCCCATCGCGCCCGGGTCCGGCGCAGAGCCCGTCGCGGCCGGGTCCGCCGCACGGTCCGGCCCAGCGGACGCAGAGCCCGTCGCGGCCGGGTCCGCCGCCGAACGCGCCGGTGCAGGGGCAACCGTGGCGGGGTGGCCCGCCGCCTCCGATGACCCGCAAGCCACCGCAGCAGGCGGGCAGGCCGGCCGCCGCTCCGCCGTTGCCGGTGCAGCCGCCCGAGAAGCCGCCCCGGCCGCCGGTCCCTTCCACGCCGCCGGAACGGCCCGATCCGGCCCGTCTGGTCGGCAAGATCGCCCCCGGCGACTCCACCGCCCGCCGGGTCTGGCAGGTCGCGAGCCGCATGCTGACCAGCAGCCGGGACTCCCGTGAGCTGCCCGAACTGGTGACCGCCGTCCAGTTGCCGGTCACCACCGGGCGTCGCGTCGCGATCACCTCGGTCCGTGGCGGGGCGGGCAAGTCGGCGGTGGCGGCGCTGCTGGGGATCGTCTACGCGGCCCGCCGGGTCGATGCGGTGCTGGCCGCCGACGCCGACCCGGACGGTGGCTCGCTCGCCTGGCGGCTGGGGCTCAGCGGCACGGCGACCATGAGCGACCTGGCGCCGCGGCTGCTGGCCGCGCGGGGCGGCGAGCTGAGCGGCCTCGACCAGTTGCTCCCGCGCACCCGGACCGGATTGTGGGTGCTACCCGGCGGCGCACCCGACCAGCCCAGGCTGGCCCGCGACGTCACCAGGGCGCTGTCCCGGCTGTTCGCGGTGTGCGTCACCGACTGCGGCCGCGGCATGGACTCGCCCGCCACGGTGCAGGTGCTCTCCGAGGCGCATGCCGTGGTGGTGGTCGCCCCGGCGACGCCCGATGGCGTGCGGACCACCTGCGATGCGCTGGACCGGGTGGCGGGCACCGACCGGTCGGCCTCGCTGAGCCGGGTGGTCGTGGCGCTGAGCGCGCACACCGCGGAGGGGAAGGCGGCACTGCGGGCCAGTGCGGCGCGGGAGGCGTTCGCCCGCTACGACGTGCCGGTGGTGGTGCTGCCCTACGACCGGCACCTGGCGGCGGCCGCGGCGATCACACCGAGCCAGATCGGGCACGCGACGCTGGTGGAGGCGACCAGGCTGGCCGGCCAGGCACTCGCCCGTGCGGGCCCCCTGTGACCGTGGACGGGCGGCGCTGATGGGGAGGTCGGGAAGGCGAGGAACGGGGGCATGGGGCAGCCATGACGACACGCGTGGTGCACCGGCCCGCCAGGACGGTGCGTCCGCTGGCGGCCGAGGAACCGTTGACGATGGCCTCGCCGCCGGTGCTGCCGGAGGGCAAGGCCGCCACCGGGATGCAGAGCCTGATCCCGCTGGCCGGCTCCGGCGCGGCGATGAGCATGATGATGTTCCTGCGCGGCTCGGGATTCGCCGCGCTCGGCGCGGTGATCATGGTCGTCTCGCTCAGCGCGGCGGGCATCTTCTACTTCACCCAGCGCGGCCAGTCCACCCGCAAGCGCAAGGCGCAACGCGAGCGCTACCTGGACTACCTCGAGGAACTGCGGGAGGACCTGCTGCGCCGCGAGCAGGAGTTCCGCGAGCGCAGCGCCCTGCCGGACCCGCCGACCAGCTATCTGCTCGACGTGGTGCGCGATCCGGCCCGGCTGTGGGAGCGCCGCCGCGCGGACTTCGACTTCCTGCGCATCAGGATCGGCACCGGCTCGCTGCCGTTGCGGGAGATCCAGATGCGCGAGGAGGGCACGCTCACCAACCCGACCGACCCGTTCATGAAGTTCGAGGCGAGCACGGTGATCCGCCGGTTCAGCCGGACGCCGGGGCTGCCGTTGCGGGTCGGGCTGGACCGGGCCGGCGACGTGAGTGTGATCGCCGCCGAGCGGCCCGCGGTGCTGAACGTGGCCCGCGCGATCCTGGCGCAGATCGCCGCCCTGCACGCCCCGGACGACGTGACGCTGGTCGTGCTCGCCCCGCCGGAGCGCGAGGACGACTGGGCGTGGACCCGGTGGCTGCCGCACCTGCTGGACCGTGAGCGGCTCGGCCCGGCCGGTCCGACCCCCCGGCTGGTCACCGACCCGGAGACGCTGGCCGCGCTGCTCGCCGACGACCTGGCCGAGCGGGCGAACAACGCGGCGAAGTCGTTCCGCCACGGCGGCGGCGCCGAGGAGGCCCGGACCCGTCGGCGGCTGCTGGTGATCGACGACGCGTACGGTCAGGTGGCCAGGCAGGTGTCCACCCCGGACGCCGCGATCGGGCTGCCCAGCCTCGGCGTCACCGTGGTGCACCTGCTCTCGGACCGGCTGCACGAGCCGGGCGAGATATCCCGGCGGCTCACCGTGGACGGTGACGAGGTGGTGCTGGAGGACTTCGCGGCCGCGCCTCCGGTCGTGGTCCAGGGGACCGCCGACGACGCCTCCGCGCCGCTGGTGGAGGGCCTGGCCCGGCAGATCGCCCCGCTGCGGCTGTCCGCGGACTCCTACGACGACGGTTCGGGCACCCCGCCCGCGGACTTCGCGCAGCTGCTCGGCATCGACGACCCGACCCGGCTGGACCTGGGCAGGCTGTGGAAGCGGCGCAGCGAGCGGGACTTCCTGCGCATCCCGCTGGGCGTGGACGCGGTCGGGCGGCCGACGCTGCTGGACCTCAAGGAGTCCGCGCAGCTCGGCATGGGCCCGCACGGGCTCTGCGTGGGCGCCACCGGGTCGGGCAAGAGCGAGCTGCTGCGCACCCTGGTGCTGGCGCTCGTGACCAGCCACTCCCCGGAGCAGCTGTCCATGGTGCTGGTGGACTACAAGGGCGGCGCCACCTTCGCCCCGTTCACCGACCTGCCGCACGTCGCGGGCCTGATCACGAACCTGGCCTCGGACGCCTCGCTGGTGGAGCGGATGTACACCAGCCTGGAGGGCGAGGTGCTGCGCCGCCAGCAGATGTTGGCCGACGCGGGCAAGCTCACCGACATCGGGCAGTACACCCTGCGCCGCGAGCAGCTCGGCGACCCGGACGACATGCCCCCGATGCGCTACCTGCTGGTGATCATCGACGAGTTCGGCGAGCTGCTCACCGCGAAACCGGAGTTCGTCGAGCTGTTCCTGCGGATCGGGCGGATCGGGCGGTCCATCGGGATGCACCTGCTGCTGTCCAGCCAGCGGGTCGAGCAGGGCAAGATGCGCGGCCTGGACACCTACCTGTCCTACCGGATCGGGCTGCGCACCCTGTCCGAGATGGAGTCCCGCACCGTGCTGGACACCCCGGACGCGTTCCACCTGCCCTCGCTGCCGGGCAACGGCTACCTCAAGGTCGACGTGACCGTCTACGAGAAGTTCAAGGCGGCGTATGTCTCCGGGCCGCTCACCGACGGCTCGAAGTCCGAGGCGGCACCGGTGCTGGGGCCGATGGTCAAGCCGATGCCGCGCTTCGGCAGGCCGGGTGCGGCAGCCGTCCCGGGCGGCGACCGGGAACAGCCGAAGGCCACCGCGCGCACCACCGGGCCCACCCTGCTGTCCACTGTGGTCGGACGCATCGCCAAGACCGGGCAGCCGGTGCCGCCGATCTGGCTGTCCCCGCTGCCCCCCGCGGTCACCCTGGACCGGGCGGCGGGCGGCTTCGACGTGACGCCGCGCGGGGTGCGGCTGCGGGTCGCGCAGCGGTCCGGTCCGGGCCTGCAGGCGCCGATCGGCGTGCTGGACGACCCGGCACAGCAGTGGCAGGGCCCGTGGCTGGTCGACCTGTCCGCGTCGGGCGGGAACCTGCTGATCCTGGGCGGCCCGGGGACCGGGAAGACCACCGCGCTGCGCACCCTGGCGCTGGGCCTGGCCACCACCAGCACCCCGAGCGACGTCGGCATCTACGGCCTCGACCTGCTGGGCAGCGGCCTGCGGGCGCTCGCCGGGCTGCCTCATGTCGGCGGTGTGGCCAGCCGCGACGACCGGGAACGCATCCGCCGCACCATCGACGAGGTGCACGCCATGCTCGCCGAGCGCGAGGTGCTCTTCGCCCGCAACCAGCTCGACACCGTCGCCGACCTGCGCGCCGCCCGTGCCGCCGGCCGGCTGACCGAGCTGGCCTGCACCGAGGTGGTGTTCCTGCTCGACGGATACGGCCAGGTATTCGCCGAGTTCGAGAGCCTCGAGGGCAAGGTGCACGACATCATCGCCCGCGGCGGGCGGTACGGGCTGCACGTGGTGGCCACCGCCCGGCGGTGGAACGAGGTGCGGGCCGCGCAGCAGGTGGCCTTCGCGAACCGTATCGAGCTGCGGATGACCGAACCGGGCGAGTCGAGCATCGACGGCAAGCTGGCCAGGGCGGTGCCCACCGACACCCCCGGCCGGGGCCTGACCACCGAGAAGCTGTACGGGCAGATCGCGCTGCCCCGGCTGGACTCGGTGCCCGACCCGGCGGGCTCGGCGCTGGCCGAAGCGGCCACCGTGGTGCGCAGCGCCTGGACCGGTCCGCTGCCGCCGCCGGTGCGGGTGCTGCCCGCGGTGCTGCGCGCCGCCGACCTCGCCGACGCGAAGGCCGCGCCCGGCACCGTCCCCTTCGGACGTTTCGAGAGCGACTTCGCGCCCGCCGTGCTGGACCTGTTCGGCCGCGACCAGCACCTGCTCGCCCTCGGTGACTCGGGCACCGGCAAGACGAACCTGTTGCGGCTGGTGGCCGACGCTCTGGTGCAGCAGTACGGGCCGGACGAGCTGGTGTTCGCGATCTTCGACCCGCGTCACGGGCTGGCCGACGCGGTGCCCGAGTCCTACCGCGGTGGTTACGCGCCGAACCCGACGCTGGCCCAGCAGCTTTCCGCGTCGGTGTGCAAGGAGCTGGCGCAGCGGAATCCCGGTGGGGCCGGGGGCACCGGATCGGATCCCGCCGCCGGATCGCCGCCGAAGATCGTGTTGCTGATCGACGACTACGATGTGCTGTCCGCATCGGCGACCCAGCCGCTCGGCGCGTTCGTGCCGTATCTGGCCTCCGGTCGTGATATCGGATTGCATGTGGTGATGACGCGCAGGGTGGCCGGCGCCTCCCGGGGCCTGTACGAGCCGTTCACGCTGGGTGTGCGCGAGTCCGGATGTCTCGGGCTGCTCATGTCCGGCGACCGGACCGAGGGTCAGCTGTTCGCCGGGGTGCGGCCGACCACGCTGCCGGTGGGCCGCGCCCAGTACGTGCGGCCCGGCGAGCAGGCGCGGACCGTGCAGACCGCGTTTCTGGACACCGCGTCGGAGACTGAAGAGGACCGTTCATGACGTTCGACATCGTGGCCCTGTGCCGCCAGCAGCCCGATCCGGCGGTGACGCTGGCCGCGATGCTGGAAGCGGGTCCCGGCCTGCGGGTGGACACCGTCGAGGAGGCCCAGCTGGTCCAGCTCTACCACCCCGATGGCCGGTTGCTGCTCACCATGGAGGGTCCTCGCCTGGTGCAGGTGCCCGGCGAGGCGCAGCGGCTGCTCGGTATCACCGAGGGGGTGCCGCATCCGGTGTGGTGGGTGGAGTCCCGCGCTCCCGGCGCCGACCGGGACGGCGAGGCGGTCGCCCGCCGCTTCACCCACGCGCTGGTGGCCGCGACGGGGGGTATCTCGTGGTCGAGCCGGTGACCTGGCACCCGGCCGCCGACCGGGCCACCCCCGAGGCGCTGGTCGTGGAGCAGGACCGCAGCGTGGTGCCGCTGTCCACCTGGGTGGCCGACGCCGCGGTGGAGGCCGCCGCGACCAACCGGGTGCTGCAGGTGCTCACCCCCGCCCACAGCCGGATCACCTATCCGCTGGAGCTGCTGCTGCGCGACGCGGGGCAGTGGGTGGTGCGCGAGGATCGGGAGCGGTTCCGCGACGGGCTCAACGGGTTCCGGCTGCGCTGGAGCGGCGTGCGGTTCGTGACCGATCTGGACGCCCAGCCGCCCGACCCGCCCGATCCGCGGCCCGGTTCGGGCGACCTGGAACTGCAGGTCTCCACCTTGCACATGGCCACCGAGTCGCTGGAGCTCGCCGCGAGCACCGCCGCGGTGTTCCAGGCGCTCACCGGCACCGCGCCTGCCGGGTTCGGTGTCGCCGAGCCGGTGACCCAGCCCTGGTCACCGCGCGAGGTCACCTCCTTCTGCCGGGACCGGGCTCCCTCGCCGTCCCAGCTCGTGGTGACCGGCGGCGGGGTGCTGGGCCAGCTGCAGGTGTCACGGGTGGACAGCGGGGTACACGAACAGATCCGGGTGTCCGGCCCGGCCGCCGGAGTGGTGGACCAGTCGGTGATCGACGCGCTGGCCGCCGAGGTCGCGGTGTCGGCGCGTTCGATGATCGTGGCCGCGCACCCCGGACGGTCCGGTGGGCTGCGGCTCAACGCGCCGACCATGCCCGCTCTGCCCTACGGCATCCTCGTCGGCCACTCCGAGGTCGCCAAGCAGGGCGTTGCCCACGCGCAGGCGGCTCCCGGCACGCGGACCACCATGATCGGCCCGGCGAACCGGCCGGCCTGCTGGTGCCGGCTCGACGCCGGCCCCGGCCAGCCCTACGAGCTGCTCACCGCCGTACTACGCCACTTCGGCCTGTCCGACCCGCCGCGTTAGCCGTAGAGGAACTCAGCCTCTGCTCGTCGGAACTGCGCGTCAGCGCTACTCAGGAGGGTTCCACCTCGACGCCAGTCAATTCCCGGAACGCAGTAAGAGTGGACGCCGGATCAGAGTGGGTGAGTACCTCGATACCTGGCTTGCTGAACGAGGTGGAACGCAAGCCAACCTCCTGTCCTGTCTTCATCCGCAGAATCAGGACCCGCTCTTCGGAATTTCCGGGGAGCTCCGAGAATATGCGGTGCAGTCTTGCCTGAGCATCCCGCTCCGTCAGTGGTATCCGCCCGATTATCGGCGCTTCACGCAAGCGCGACCATTCGTCGGCTTCGAGAGAGGTGAAGGACGGCTCGGGCCATGGCTTGCGTTTGTCGAGGGTGCGTATAAGCCTGGTGAGCAGGTCGCGCGCGGCCTCTTGGTCTTGGTTCTCGTGAAGCGTGAGGCTCTCTCCGGAATGCAGGCCCGCGACCGCCGCCTGGTAGTAGTCCTCTACCGGATGTGTGAAATACCGTTGACGAATCAGCTCATCGGCGAGGCGGGTGACGAGCGACTCGTCGACCCGGGAACGCAGGTCGGTTCCGTACATTATCTGGTTGATGTACCCGCGCCACGCAGATACTGGCTGCCACCCGGATGTCATGGTGATCAGAACCCGTCCTCGAAACTCACGCCGTCGACGTCGATGCCCTGCTCGCGAAGCATATCGCGAACCAGATACAACTGTTCCGTCGTCGGCTGGTAATGACCGCTCTTTCGCGACACAACCTTCGGTATCCCGTTCCTCACCTCGAGTTCGCCGGCACCAGCCACCGGTTTGCCTCCGAGGAAGCTCGAGTGATGGAGGTGGCCGACTTCCTGTTGAAGAGACGCGTAGAGGTTCCCGTGCCGGTCCATGACGAACATCGCTCGACCCTGTCCCGACCAATGGGTGACAGCTTCGCCGGTGTCGACCGGTGCGCCGTCCGAGGCCCAGTGCAGCTTGCCCTCGTGGACGAACAGGCGCTGTCCTTCCAGCCGCTGCGGCGACATGTACTCCACGACATTGGGATAGAACGCCCGGTGTGGATTGGTGGGATCCTTGGAATCAATTGCTCAGTGCACCATCTGGCTTGAGCAGGAACTCATCGAGTTGCTCGGCGGGCGTCATCCAGTTTAGTGTCTGGCGTGGTCGGCCGTTCAACCGGTCGGCGACTG
>DASXOL010000216.1:0-11392 GCA_036494295.1 Pseudonocardiaceae bacterium | reverse complement strand
TCTTCTTCATGATGGGTCGCCGCCTGGTTCTCAGCGCGCTGGCCCGCGCCGGACGCACACGTTCGAGGGAGTCGCGATGACCGCCGAATCCCGCCGTGTCGTGCCTCTCGTTTCACTCTTGCGGTTTGCGGGCGCGCTGGCTGCGGTGACGATGCTCACCGGCTGTCTGGCGACCTCCGACGGCGACGACGGCGGAACCGGCGCGACCACCGGACACAGCTCGATGAGCTTCCCCAGCGACGGTGCGAATGGCGGCGACGGCGGTACCGGAGGCGTCGGGGGTAATGGTGGGACCGGCGGAAACGGCGTTGGCGGCAATGCCGGTGGCAGCGCCGCGGGGGGCAGCGCCGACGGTGGCGCCGGCGGGGACGGCGGGATCGGTCCCTCCGGCGCGCCCGGGGTACCCGGAGTGCCCGGGCAGCCGGGGCAGCCGGGGGGCTGAGCCGGGCTCCTCCCCCTTTGGTGGACTGCTCACGGCAGGACACCGCGGTTCCTGGTGGGTGATGGGCGGGCCCGTGCGGCGACTCCGAACGGCACCGTCGGCGATTTTGTTGCGGTGTTCATGACTCCTCTGCCCGGTAGCGACGGGTGTGGCACGCTCAGTGCTCAATGGGAATTGATTGCTCTGTATCGGTGAACGGCACTGGTCGATATGTGGGGCATGGCGGAATCCCTTGTTTCTGTGACGCGTAGTCAACTAGCATTCGCTGGTGCAGGTGGGGATTCGAATATCGCGGGGGTGGGTCGAGCTGATCTCGTGAGCTGACCGAGGCCTGTACGGTTTCCGTCGACACTGCGGGTGTGGTCCTGCTGCGTATTAATGGTGTGCGCGGTATTTCTGCTGATGCGGTGTGTAGTTCACGATACGTGGCCGCCTGTCATGTGGTTCGGTGTATTCGGATCTTCGACGAAACACGCCGCGCGGTCATCGCGCGATACGGGGGAGTGACCAATGCGTCACATGGGGCGACCAGGTGATCGAGCGTGCCTGCCCACTCGCTCATGACCTCGGAGCCGTGGAAATTCCTGGGGCGTGACTCCGAGCTGAGGTTCATCGCGGACCACGTCACGGCGGCGGAGCCGCGCAGTGTCGTGGTGGCAGGCCCGGCGGGTGTGGGCAAGACCCGGCTGGCCAGGGAGGCGCTGGCGGTCGCGCAGCGCAGCGGGCGTCCGATCCGGTGGGCCGCGGGCACCAGCGCGGCCACCGCGATCCCGCTGGGCGCGGTCGCGCACCTGCTGCCTTCGGTCGAGACGGCCTCCGGCCCGCTCGCGGTCCTGCAGCGCGCAGGTGCGGCGATCGCCGACGGCGGACGCGGGAACCGGCTGGTGGTCGGCATCGACGACGCGCATCTGCTCGACGAGCTGTCCATGACGCTGGTGCACCAGCTGGCGCTCACCAGGGCGGCGTCGCTGGTGCTGACCGTGCGGACCGGGGAGCCCGCGCCGGACCCGGTGGTGACGCTGTGGAAGGACGGCCTGGCCGAGCGGCTGGAACTGCGGCAGCTGGCCCGCGCCGAGGTCGACCGGCTGGTGACGCTGGTGCTCGGCGGGATCGTGGACAGCCGCACCAGGGAGCGGCTGTGGCGCGCCAGCAACGGCAACGCGCTGTTCCTGCGCGAGCTGGTGGTCGGCGGATGCCAGACCGGCAGGCTGCGGATGTCCTCGGGGGTGTGGCGCTGGGAGGGGCAGCTGCAGCCGACACCACGGCTGCAGGAGATCGTCCAGGCCCAGCTCTGGGGACTCGACAAGGACGAATGGGCCGCGCTGGAGCTGCTGGCCATCGGTGAGCCGGTCGGGCTCGGGCGGCTGTCGGGGCTCACCGACCCCGAGGTGATCGCCGGACTGGAACGGCGCGGGCTGGTGACCGTGGAGAACAGCGGGTGGCGGGCGCAGGCCTCGCTGACCCATCCGGTGCACGGCGCCGTGGTGCGCGACCAGCTGCCCGAGGCGGACGCCTGCCGACTGCGACGCCGCCTCGCCGAAGGGCACCTGAGCAGGCAGGACGACCTGCTGCGAACCGGCAGGCTGCTGGTGGACAGCGACGAGCCGCAGGCGCATGCGGCGCTGCTCGCGGACGCCGCGACGCGGGCCAACGTGGCGCTGGAGCACGATCTCGCGGCCCGCATGGCGCACGCTGGCATCGACGGCGGCGTCGGTGTTCGCGCCCATCTCGCCCTGCTCGAAGCGGTCCGCTGGGGCGGCTGCGCGGAAGCGGCCGAGCAGGTCGCGGCGACCGCCGCGCCGCTGGCCACCGCAATCGGGGACCGGACCAGGCTGAGCATCGAACGCGCGCTCAACCTGTTCTTCGGGCTGGGCAAGGCGGCCGCCGCCGAGACCCTGCTGGAGCAGGCGGCGGCCGATGCCGCGGACACCTCCACCGGCCGCTGTGCCGCCGCGATGCGCGGCGTGATCGCCTTCTACGCGGGCCGCCCGCAGCAGGCCGCGGACTGCGGCTCGGAACTGCCCGACGGCGCGGGCGGCGAGGTCGAGACCCGGCTCTGGCGGTCCTGTGCCGCGACGGTCGGGCTGGCGGCCTGCGGCCGGGTCACCGACGCGCTGGCCGCCGCGGCCCGCGGCTGGGCCGCGCTGGACGAGTGCGTCACGGAACCGGAGACCGCGCTGGCCTGGCTCGCGCTGGCGCACGGGGAGCTGTCCGCGCTGCTGCTCGCCGGCCGGATGCGCTGCGCCGAGGCCCGCGCGGCCGAACTGCACGGCTGGTGCATGACCCGGCCGGAATGGGCGGGAGACGCCGTCGCCGCCGCGCACGTCGGGTGGGTGGCGCTCGCGGCGGGCAGGCCGCGCACCGCGGTCCGCTGGCTGGCCGAGGCGGCCGCCGGGCTGAGCCACCGCGACCCGGGCGGCCGCCTGCCGGGATGTCTGGCCCTGCTGGCGCAGGCCCATGCCGTGCTCGGTGACGGCGACGCCGCCAGGCGCGCACTGGAGTGCAGCTGCGTCGCCAACCACGCGGGGGTCTTCGAGCCGGAGGCGTTGCTGGCCGAGGCCTGGCTGGCGGCTGCCGAGACCCGGCAACGGCAGGCGGCCGACCTGGCGTTGCGGGCCGCCGCGGTGGCGGCCGACATGGGCCACCTGGCGCTGCAGGCCCAGGCACTGCACACGGCCGTGCGGGTGGGCCGGGCCGACGAGGTGACCGAGAGCCTGCGGGAGCTGGCCAGCAGTATCGAGGGGCCGCTGGTCGCCGCGTACAGCGCGCACGCGGACGCCGCCGCGGCCGGCTCGGGTGCCCGCCTCGACGAGGTGGCCGCCCAGTTCGAGGAGATGGGCGCCCGGCTGCTCGCCACCGAGGCCGCCGCGCACGCCGCCGCGGCACACGAGCGCGCCGGGGAACGGCGCAACGCCGCGGCGTCCTCGGCACGGGCCGCGAGCCTGGCACGGGCCTCCGAGATGGTCCGCACCCCGGCGTTCGAGCAGCTGGCGCCCCCGTCGCTCACCTCACGCGAGGACGAGGTGGCGGGCCTGGTCGTGCAGGGGCTGAACAACCAGGCCATCGCCGAGCGGCTGGTGCTCTCGGTGCGCACGGTCGAGGCGCATCTGGCCCACGCCTACGCCAAGCTCGGCATCAGCAGCCGCGCCGAGCTCGCGGGCGCGCTCGGCGCCGACCACCCCGCGTCGCCGCGGCGAGCGATCCCGCCCGCACCGTCGAGGACCGGCCGCGGCCGGTGATCCGCACCTCCCCCACCGGTTTCTGGCGACGACTCCGGGCCGCGATGGCGCAGGATGGGTCGCCATGAGCACAGCGAGAATCGTGTTGCTGGGCGCCACCGGGTACACCGGCAGGCGCACCGCGGCGGAGATGGTGGCCCGCGGGCTGGCGCCGGTTCTGGCCGGACGCAACCCGGAGCGGCTCGCCGCACTCGCCCAGCGGCTCGGCGGCCTGCCGACCGCGACCGCCGACGTCACCGACGCCGAATCGGTGCGCGCCCTGATCGGCGCGGGCGACGTCCTGGTGAGCACCGTCGGCCCGTTCCTGCGGCTCGGCTTGCCCGCGGTGGACGCCGCGGTCCGGGCGGGCGCGATCTACCTGGACTCCACCGGCGAGCCGCCGTTCATCCGGCGGGTCTTCGAGGAGTTCGGCCCGCGGGCCGAGCGCAGCGGAGCCGGCCTGCTCACCGCGTTCGGCAACGACTACGTGCCCGGCAACCTGGCCGGTGCGCTGGCCATGCGGCTGGCCGGCGCGCCGACGCACCGGGTGGAGACCGCCTACTACCTCACCGGCACCGGGCGGGCGCAGGCGTTCAGTCGGGGCACGCTGAGCTCCCTCGCGGGCGTGGCCGCCGAACCGGGTTTCACCTGGCGCGACGGCATCCGCGCCGAGCCCACCGGTGCCCGCATGCGCAGCTTCCCGGTGGCGGGCAAGGACCGCCCCGCGCTCACCATCGGCTCCTCGGAGCACTACGCGCTGCCCCGGCTGCACCCGGCAGGCCCGGGCGCGCTGCACGAGGTGGACGTCTACCTCGGCTGGTTCGGCCCGGCCACCCGCGCCATGCACCTGGGCACCCGGCTGACCGCGCCGCTGCGGCGGCTGCCCGGCAGCGGCGGGGTGGTGCGCAAGCTGGGCGATCTCGTCGCGTCCCGGGTGCACGAGGAACCCGACCCCGCCGCACTGGAGCGCGCCGTCTCGCATTTCGTCGGCGCCGCCTACGACGCGGGCGGGACGCCGCTGGCCGAGGTCCGGCTCACCACCGGCGACCCCTACCGGCTCACCGCGCAACTGCTGGCCTGGGGTGCGGGCCGCGCCGCCGGGCACGGCGTGGCCGGGTCCGGTGCCCTCGGGCCGGTGGACGCGTTCGGACTCGACGAGTTGCAGGCCGGTGCCGCGTCGATCGGGTTGCGCCGGGTGTGACGCCGCTTCCGGCACTCGCGGTGCACACCCGCGGTGCGCGGATAGGCTCACGATCCGTGGGTGCCGAGTCGGCCGAGCGGGCCGCAGTCCAGCGCCGCGCAGATCGATTCCTCGACGATCTGCGCCAGTGGCTTGCGATCCCGTCGATCAGCGCCGACCCCGGCTGTCACGGTGAGGTGGCCCGCTCCGCGCTGTGGCTGGCCAACGCGCTGCGCAGGGACGGCTGGCCCACCGTGCAGGTGTGGAGCGGCGACTCGCACGGCGGCTCGTACCTGCCCGCGGTCTTCGCCTGCCGGCCCGCCGCCGACCCGGACGCGCCGACGGTTCTCGTCTACGGCCACCACGACGTGCAACCCGTCGACCCGCCCGATGCCTGGGAGTACCCGCCGTTCGAGCCGACGCTGGTCGGCGACGAGCTGCGCGCACGGGGCGCCTCCGACGGCAAGGGGCAGGTCTTCATGCACCTGCTCGGCCTGCGGGCGCATCTGGACGCGACCGGTTCGGACGCACCGGCGGTCACCGTCAAGCTGCTCGTGGAGGGCGAGGAGGAGTCCGGCTCCTCGCATATCGCGGCACTGCTCGCCGAGCACGCCGACGAGCTGGCCTGCGACGCGGTCGTGGTGAGCGACAGCAGCCTGTACTCCCGCGAGACGCCGAGCATGTGCACCGGGACGCGCGGCATGGCCAACGCCGAGGTGGTCTTCCGCGGCGGGGCGATGGACCTGCACTCCGGGCAGTTCGGCGGCGCGGTGCCCAACCCGGTCACCGAGCTCGCCCGGCTCATCGGGGCGCTGCACGACGAACAGGGCCGGGTGCTGATCCCCGGCTTCTACGACGACGTCCGCGAACCGTCCACATCGGAGCGTGCGGCGTTCGCCCGGCTGCCGTTCGACGAGGCGGCCTGGCTGGCCGGCCCGGCAGGGGGATGCCGCGCGCTGCACGGCGAGGCGGGCTGGTCCACCCTGGAGCGGCTGTGGGTGCGGCCGACCGCGGAGGTCAACGGCATCACCGGCGGTTACAGCGGCCCTGGGCACAAGACGATCGTGCCCGCCGAGGCACTCGCCAAGGTGTCCTTCCGGCTGGTCCCCGATCAGCAACCGGTCCGGGTGGAGCGGGCCTTCGCGGAGTTCGTCGCCGCCCGGGTGCCGCCGGGGATTCACGCCGAGGTGCACTTCACCAGCGTCGGGGTGGAGGCCTGCGTCTCCGACGTGGGCCACCCGGTGACGGTCGCGGTGCGCGAGGCGCTGTCCACCGCGCTGGAGCGCGAGGTCCTCTTCGGCCGCGACGGTGGGTCCGGACCGGAGGCCGAGCTCGCCGATACCCTCGGCGCGCCGCTGGCCTTCCTCGGCGTTGGCCTGCCGGACGACCGGGTACACGCCCCCGACGAGCGGGTCGTGGTGCCGCTGCTGCTGCGCGGCGCGGAAGCCGCGGCGCACCTGTGGCGGCTGCTCGGAGGAACGAACCGCGATCTGCCGCCGCGCGAACAGTGGCGGCGAGAACGGGCACGAAGGGAGGAGCCGGGCCGACCATGAGGCTGACGGACAGGCCCCGATGAGGCCGGCTCTGCGGAGCCCGACGGATCGGCTCACCGACTACCCTGACCACGCGCTGGTGGGCGTGCTGCGGATCCCCGAGGACCGGGTCGGGCCCGTGGTGGCGATCGGCAGGCGGGTGGTCGGTGCGGCGCTCGCGCTGGGCGCCGCGGTGCTGCTGGTCTACCTGGGCAGGGACGGCTACCGGGACGTCAACAACGACGGGCTGAGCCTGCTGGACTGCGTTTACTACGCCACGGTGTCGCTGTCCACCACCGGATACGGCGACATCACGCCGGTCAGCGAGAGCGCCCGGCTGGTGAACGTGCTGGTCATCACCCCGCTGCGGGTGCTGTTCCTCATCGTGCTGGTCGGGACCACGCTCGAGGTGCTCACCGAGCGCTCCCGGCAGTCCCTGAAGATCCAACGCTGGAGGCGCAGGGTGCGAGACCACATCGTCGTCGTCGGGTACGGCACCAAGGGCCGTTCCGCGGTGAGCTCGCTGCTCGGCAACGAGGACGAGAAGCCCACCGACGTGGTGGTCGTCGACACCGACACCCGCGCGCTGGAGGCCGCCAACGCGCACGGCCTGGTGACCGTGAGCGGCAACGCCACCCGCTCCGACGTGCTGCGCCTCGCCGGGGTGAGCCGGGCGCGGGCCGTGGTGATCGCCACCAACCGGGACGACGCCGCGGTGCTGGTGGCGCTCACCGCCCGGGAGCTGGCACCCAAGGCGCACATCATCGCGGCGGTGCGCGAGGCGGAGAACGTGCACCTGCTGCGCCAGTCCGGGGCGAACTCGGTGGTCGTGTCGTCGGAGACCGCGGGACGGCTGCTGGGCATGGCCACCAGGGCACCGGCCGTGGTCGAGCTGGTCGAAGACCTGCTCACCCCGGACACCGGCCTGGCCATCGCGCAACGGCCGGTGGAGCCCGGCGAGGTCGGCGGATCGCCCCGGCACCTGTCGGACATCGTGCTCGGCGTGGTCCGCGACGGCCGGCTGTACCGGGTGGACGCCCCGGAGGTCGACGCGGTCGAGACCGGCGACGTGCTGCTCTACGTCCGGAAGGTCACCCAGCCCGAGGGGTTGTGAGCCGCGGCGCCGCCGCGGCGGGGTAGTAGTCGAAGAACCAGTCGGCGTTCTCGCCGGGCTGCTCCAGCCACAGGTAGGACCAGTGCGAGGTGGGATGCTGCGGGGCCACCGCCAGGTCCGGATTGTTGAGCGGGACGATCCGGTAGGCGTCGGTGGTGGTCGGGCTGGGGACCAGAATCCATTTCTGCGCCGGATTGTTCACCGAGCACGGGCGCTGGTAGAGCAATGAGTGCGCGACGCTGTCGTCGATTTCCAGGCATTGGTCATGGCCGGTGGCGTTGCGAATCTGGTCGACCGCGTAGGTCCGGTCGTGCACCGTGGTGAGCCCGGACGGGACCAACTGCCACGTCTCCGATTCACCGGCGGGCCGGTAACCGCCCCAGGAGACCACCGTGGTGGCATCCTTCGACCAGCCGGACGGCACCATTCGGTCATCGCTGGGTGCATGCCGAACCGTGTACTGCGTGCTGTCGGTGAGTTCCCTGGGTGGCGTTGCCGCTGCGGCCGCGACCGGCGACGGCGCGGCGGCGAGCAGGGTGAGCACGGCCCCGCCCAGCAGGGCGGTGCGCACCTGGTGAAGCGGACGGAACATGGACCCCTCCTCGATGAAAGGCACCGCACGCCTGACCCCCTGCGGTGTCCCGGCGAGATACACCGAGCGGCGTGAACCAGGTCGGCCACACTCCGCACCGGTGCGATCACGCGCCGTCAGATTAGGGTGCGCGAAATCGCCGACACATACCGCGCCGCGGCTCCCACCTGATCAAGTGAATGGTGCCTTTCCCGGCGCCGGAGGTATCCGATGGCGGATGCCGGACACCCTGCGGTGTGCTACTCGGCAACAGCGTCACCCCGCGTTTTCCGAAAGGCCGGTGACCCCGCCCGGAAATAACCCGACCAGCGGCTCAAGCACCCCCGGTCAGTGCCCGCGTGCCAGGAGAACGCGTTCCCCCAGAATTGCGCGGGGAAACGCTCCGGGGCCGGGGCGAATCGGGCAGGCGGCTTTCCGGGCACCGCGCGGCACCCGCCGCGCCGCGTCCGGGCCGCCGAGCCGGACCGTGCCCGCCGCCACTGGAAGGGGTGATCTGGGCGGTCGGTCTGCCACCATGCGGGTGTGGCGCGCAAGGACACCGTCATGGTGGGGGTGCTGGCGTTCGTCCTGCTGGCGCTGCTCGGCGGCGTCGGCTGGCTGCTGTGGCCGCACTCGGACAGCTTCCGCGTCGCCAAGGCCACCGTGTTGCAGACCGCGCAGTGCGGCCCGGCCGACGCCAAGGACGCGGTGCGCGTGGACCTGCCCGACGGGCCGTCGATACCGGCCCGCCTGGACGGCTGCGGGAACCTGCCGGGTGAGGTGCTCAGCGTGGAGGTCCCGGACCCGATGCCGCCGGGGCCGCTGGTGGTCCGCCTGGCAGGCACCGGCGTGTCCGCCGCGGAGACCGACGTGCAACGCATCTCCGCGGTCCTCGTGATCGCGGCCGGGTTGGCCGGGGCCGGGCTGGCTTGGCGAGTGCGCCACGAGCGGCGCTGACCGGCCGTAGGGTGTGGTTCATGTCCCGTATTCGCGCGCCCAGGCTCGATCTGCACCGGGAGACGCTGTCCAACGGACTGCGCGTGGTGATCGCCCCGGATCGGTCCGCACCCGTGGTGGCCGCCAGCGTCCACTACGACGTCGGTTTCCGCTCCGAGCCGGAGGGGCGCACCGGCTTCGCGCACCTGTTCGAGCATCTGATGTTCCAGGGCAGCGAGAGCCTGGAGAAGCTGGCGCACTTCCGCTATGTGCAGGCCTCGGGCGGCGTCTTCAACGGGTCCACCCACCCCGACTACACCGACTACTTCCAGGTGCTGCCCTCGGCCGCGCTGGAGCGGGCGCTGTTCCTAGAGGCGGACCGGATGCGGGCCCCCCGCCTCACCGCGGAGAACCTGCGCAACCAGGTCGACGTGGTCAAGGAGGAGATCCGGCTCAACGTGCTGAACCGGCCCTACGGCGGGTTCCCGTGGCTCAGCCTGCCGCCGGTGCTCTACGACACCTTCCCCAACGCGCACAACGGATACGGGGACTTCACCGAGCTCGAAGCCGCGACCGTGGACGACTGCGCGGCGTTCTTCGACGCCTACTACGCGCCGGGCAACGCGGTGCTCACCGTCGCCGGTGATCTCGACGTCGAGCGGGCACGGGACCTCGTGGTGCAGCATTTCGGTGACGTGCCGGGACGCCCGGTGCCCGCACGGCCGTCGTTCGCCGAGCCCCCGCCGGACCGGGAGCGGCGCCACCGCCAGCCGGATCCGCTCGCCCCGCTGCCCGCGCTCGCGATCGGCTACCGGCTGCCGGACCCGGTCGCCGATCTGGACAACTACCTGGCGCACGAGGTGCTCGCCTCGGTGCTCTCCGACGGCGACTCGTCGCGGCTGGAGCAGCGCCTGGTGCACACCGACGAACTGGTCACCGACATCGGGGCGGGCTGCGGGCTGCTCGGCGCACCGCTGGACGCCCGCGACCCGGACACCTTCACGGTGACCGCGATCCATCCGTCGACAGTGGACTTCCAGCGGGTGCTCGCGGCCACCGACGAGGAGATCGCCCGGCTCGCCGACCGCGGCCCGGACGCCGACGAGCTGTCCCGGATCACCGCGCGATGGGCCGCGACGCTGTTCCGCGAGCACGACCGGCTGGTGTCGCGGACGCTGGCCATCGGCTCGTTCGAACTGCTGCACGGCAGGCCCGACCTGGTCGCCGAGCTGCCCGGCATGGTGGCGGCGATGACCCCGGAGCAGATCGCGGCCGCCGCGGCCCGGCTGCGCCCGGACTCGCGCGCCGTGCTGACCATCGATCCCGCCGACGGACAGGAGGCGTGATGCTGCACCGCAGCGCCGAGGAGATCGGCCGGACCGCCGCCGGACCGCGCCCGCTGCCGCCGCTGGGCAAGCCGCGGGTGATGCGCCAGCCGTCCGTTGTCGACACCACGCTGGACAACGGGCTGCGGGTGATCGCGGTGCGCCGCAGCGCGGTGCCGATGGTCGAGCTGCGCATGTCGATCCCGTTCGGCGGTACCCACCTCACGCACGCCGCCCGCGCCGAGGTGCTGGCCGCCACGCTGCTGCGCGGCACCCCCCGGCGCAGCCGGTTCGACATCGACAACACGCTGGCGGTCGCGGGTGGCGACCTGTCCGCGAGCGTGGACCCCGAGCACCTCACGGTGTCCGGGTCGGCGCTGGCCGGCGAGCTCTCCGTGCTGCTCGACGTGCTGAGCGACGCGCTCACCTCGGCGTCCTACCAGTCCGCCGAGGTGGGCAGGGAGCGCGCCCGGCTGGTGGAGCGCATCACCATGAGCCGCTCGCAGCCCCGGGTGATCGCCCGTGAGGCGCTGCAGCGGCGCCGCTACGGCGACCACCCGGTGACCAGGGAGATGCCCGAGGTCGACGACGTGGCCGCGGTGACCCCCGCGGCGGTGCGCAACCTGCACGAGCGCGCCGTGGTGCCGCGGGGCTCGGTGCTCGTGCTGGTGGGCGACATCACCCCGGCCCGCGCGGCGGAGTCCGTGGCCGCCGCGCTGGAGGGCTGGCGCTCCGACCGGGCGGCCACCCCGCTCGCGCCGCTGCCCGAGGTGGCCGGTGCGGACCTGCAGCTGGTGCACCGCCCCGGCGCGGTCCAGTCGCAGCTGCGGATGTGCGCGCAGGCGCTGCCGCGCACCGACCAGCGGTACCCGGCGCTGCAGGTCGCGAACCTGATCTTCGGCGGGTACTTCTCCTCCCGCTGGGTGGAGAACATCCGGGAGGACAAGGGCTACACCTACGGCGCGCACTCCGGTTTCGAGTTCACCCCGTACGGCGCGACCCTGCTCGCCGACGCCGACACCGCGAGCGGGGTCACCGCGGCGGCGCTGCTGGAAACCCGGTACGAGCTGGGCC
>DASXOL010000215.1:0-1991 GCA_036494295.1 Pseudonocardiaceae bacterium | reverse complement strand
ACAGGCCCCGATTGAACTCCTCGGCCTCGACAGCCCCCTGGCCACAGCCCTGGCCGGTCACAGCGCCGGAGACACCGTCAGCTGGCACACCCCCACCGGGCCACAACAGGCCCACGTCGTAGCGATCCAAACCGTGGCCGCGACAGGTCACCGCCGCCCCGGCCCACCGCGGTAACCCCTCGTGGGCTCTCGCTCAGTTGCTGGGCAGGCTGTCGACTTGTACGAGTCCACCCCGGGCGCGACGCTGAAGGGCATCGCTGCTGATCTGGGGATTGTTCGGGGCACCTTGAGGCACTGGGTGGACCTGTACGGCACCGGCAAGACGACAGCCGCGGACGGAACCACCTCGATCCGTCCCATGCGGGCTGGTGGTGGCGGTGCGCCGGTGGCCGGCCCGGAGACACCCGAGCAGGAGTTGACCAGGCTACGGGCGAGGGTGCGCGAGCTTGAAGTCGAGACCACCAAGCTCACCACCGAGCGCGAGATTCCGCAGCGGGCGGCCAATGTATTTCGCCGGGGAGACGAACTGGTGAGCCGCTTGCGGTTCGTCGCCGACCACTGCGACACCTTCGAGGTGAAGCGGTTGTGCGAGCTCGTCGAGCTCGAGCGTTCCTCGTTCTAGGCGTGGACGGCAGCCGCACCGGCACGCGCGGCTCGGGCCACGGCCGACACCGACCTCGCCTCGCGGATCAGAGCCGTCCATGAGCAGGACAACACCTATGGCGCACCGCGGATCACCGCGGAGCTCAACGACGGCGCTGGGCCTGGCGCACGGGTCAACCGCAAGCGAGTGGCCCGGGTGATGCGCGAGCACCGCATCCGCGGTTACACCAAGCGTCGTCGGGTCCGCACCACGATCCCCGAACCATCCGAGCAGAAGGTCCCTGACCTGCTCAAGCGGGACTTCACCGCGCCGAGGCCGAACCAGCGCTACGTCGGGGACATCACCTACCTGCCGCTGGCGACGGGTCGAACCGGTACCTGGCGACCGTCATCGACTGCCACAGCCGGCTCCTGGCCGGGTGGGCGATCGCGGACCACATGCGCACCGAGCTCGTCGAGGACGCCCTCAAGGCAGCCCAGGCGACCCGGGGCAGTCTGGCCGGGGCGATCTTCCACTCCGACCACGGGTCCGCCGTCTACACGAGCACGGACTACGCACAGCTCTGCGCGCGCCTGGGCGTGACCCAGTCCATGGGTGCCCTCGGATCCAGCGCCGACAACGCGCTGGCCGAGTCGTTCAACGCCACCGTCAAGCGAGAGGTCCTCCAAGACGCCACCTACTGGCCCGACGACGCCACCTGCCGCCGTCAAGTCTTCCGGTGGCTCGTGCGGTACAACACCCGCCGCCGGCACTCCTGGTGCCGCTACCAGTTCCCCATCGCCTACGAGACCAACTACGCCGCTACCCTCCCGTCAGCGGCGTAATCCACCACCGTGTCCAAGAACCGGGGGTAGTGCCCGGTGTCCACCGCCTCGGCGCCGTTCACCTCGCCGGGCCGCCGCCGCTGGGATGCGCAGCACACCTCGCGCCCACCTCGAGGGCGGGTGCGGCTGAGCCGCCCGTTCAACCCGGCACTTAACGGCGATGACGACGAGCGCAGCCAGCCCACCGAATACCGCCGTGGGGAGGCCTATGCGTCCGGACCGTAGGGCGTGTAGCGCCCGGAGGTATCGCATCGGCGCGAGGAGCGCGGCGGCGAGCGCCCAACAGGCCGTGAACAGGAACCCCGACCACGGACATCGCATGCCGCGGCGGGTAGGTGCGGAGGAGCGGGGCGCCGACCGCCAGGGCGGCCAGACCGGTGCGCTGGAAGGCGAGAGCGGCGCGCTCAGCCAACGCGGCAGCGTCTTACAACTGCTCGTTGAGCGCGCTGCTCGGCTGCGCTCTTGTCGCCCGCCGCGGGCCGCGAAGGGTTGGATTGTCGCGCGGACTTGAGTCGCCGAGTGCTGGTCAGCGCAGGTGGTATCGTCCGTGCAATGTTACATTC
>DASXOL010000214.1:0-29443 GCA_036494295.1 Pseudonocardiaceae bacterium | reverse complement strand
GCGCGCTCGCGCGACGGGTCCAGCACGCTCGCGCGACGGCGGCTCGCGATCGAGTTGGCATTGCCGAGCAGGAGACCCCGCCCGCACATCTGCCGGCTCGCGGAGGTCCGTGCGGGACCCAGCCCGCACATCTGCCGGCTCGCGGAGGTCCGTGCGGGACCCAGCCCGCACATCTGCCGGCTGGCGGAGGTCCTGTGCGCCGCCCGCGGAACAGGCGCGCGCAACAGGCGCGCGGTCAGCCGGCGGCGGCCGACGCCCTCGTCGACTTGGTCGCCTTGCCGCGCCTGGCGGCCACCGGCTTGGCCGCGGCCGGGGTCACCAGCCTGGACAGGAACTGGCCGGTGTAGCTCGACGGGTGCGCGGCGACCTGCTCCGGCGTGCCGGCGACCACCACGGTGCCACCGCCCGAGCCACCCTCCGGACCCATGTCGATGACCCAGTCCGCCGTCTTGATCACGTCCAGGTTGTGCTCGATGACAACGACCGTGTTGCCCTTCTCGACCAACCCGTTGATCACGACGAGCAGCTTGCTGATGTCCTCGAAGTGCAGCCCGGTGGTCGGCTCGTCCAGGATGTAGACGGTCCGCCCGTTGGAGCGTTTCTGCAGCTCACTGGCCAGCTTGACGCGCTGCGCCTCACCGCCGGAAAGCGTCGGCGCCGGCTGGCCGAGCCGCACGTAGCCCAGCCCGACCTCCACCAGGGTGCGCAGGTACCGGGCGATCGAGTTGATCGGGGCGAAGAACTCGGCCGCCTCCTCGATCGGCATGTTCAGCACGTCGGCGACCGTCTTGCCCTTGTAGTGCACCTCCAGGGTCTCCCGGTTGTACCGGGCCCCCTTGCACACCTCGCAGGGCACGTACACGTCCGGCAGGAAGTTCATCTCGATCTTGATCGTGCCGTCGCCGGAGCACGCCTCGCAGCGGCCGCCCTTGACGTTGAAGGAGAACCGGCCGGGCTGGTAGCCGCGCACCTTGGCCTCGGTGGTGGCCGCGAACAGCTTGCGCACGTGGTCCCACACCCCGGTGTAGGTGGCCGGGTTGGACCTCGGGGTGCGGCCGATCGGCGACTGGTCGACCTGGACCAGCTTGTCCAGCCCCTCCAGCCCGGTGATCCGGGTGTGCCGGCCGGGCACCTGGCGGGCCTTGTTCAGCTTGTTCGCCAGCACCGTCGCGAGGATGTCGTTGATCAGCGTCGACTTGCCGGAACCGGACACCCCGGTGACCGCGACCAGGCCGCCGAGCGGGATGTCGACGTCGATGTCGCGCAGGTTGTGCTCGCGCGCCCCGACGATGGTCAGCTTGCGCTTCGGATCCAGGTCGCGGCGGATCTCCGGGGTGGCGATGGCGCGCCGCCCGGACAGGTACGCCCCGGTCAGCGACGTGTCGTGCGACTCCAGCTCCGCGACCGAACCGCTGTGCACGATGTAACCGCCGTGCTCGCCGGCGCCGGGGCCGATGTCCACGGTCCAGTCGGCGGCGCGGATGGTGTCCTCGTCGTGCTCGACCACGATCAACGTGTTGCCCAGGTTGCGCAGCCGGGTCAGCGTCTCGATCAGCCGTCGGTTGTCCCGCTGGTGCAGGCCGATCGACGGCTCGTCCAGCACGTAGAGCACGCCCACCAGGCCGGAGCCGATCTGCGTGGCCAGCCGGATGCGCTGCGCCTCGCCACCGGACAGGGTGCCGGCCGCGCGGTCCAGCGAGAGGTAGTCCAGCCCGACGTCGAGCAGGAAGCCCAGCCGCGCCTGCACCTCCTTGAGCACCCGCCCGGCGATCATCGACTGCCGGTGGTCCAGCTCCATGTCGCTCAGGAAGTGCGAGCAGTCCGCCACCGACATCGCGCAGACCTCGGCGATCGACCGGTCGCCCTGCTCGTGGTGCCGCAGCGTGACCGCGAGCACCTCAGGGCGCAGCCGCGCCCCCTTGCAGGCCGGGCAGGGCACCTCGCGCATGTAGCCCTCGTAGCGCTCCCGCATCGACTCCGACTCGGTCTGCTCCATCCGCCGCTCGAGGAACGGCACCACACCCTCGAACGCGGCGTAGTAGGAGCGTTCCCGGCCGTACCGGTTGTGGTAGCGCACGTGGACCTGGTCGTTGGACCCGTGCAGCACCGCCTTCTGCGCCTTGGCCGGGAGGCTCCGCCACGGGGCATCCATCCGGAAGCCGATGGACTCGGACAGTGCCCGCAGCAGTCGCCCGAAGTACTCCGCCGACTGCCCGCCGGCCCACGGCGCGATGGCGCCGTCGGCCAGGCTCAGCTCGTCGTCCGGGACCACCAGCTCGGGGTCGACCTCTTTACGCACGCCGAGCCCGGAACACGTCTGGCAGGCGCCGTACGGGGAGTTGAACGAGAACGTCCTCGGCTCCAGGTCGTCGAGCGAGACCGGGTGCCCGTTCGGGCAGGCCATCCGCTCGGAGAACCGCCGCTCCCGGGCCGGGTCGTCCTCGGGCAGGTCGACGAAGTCGAGCACGACCAGGCCGTCGGCCAGCCGCAGCGCGGTCTCCACCGAGTCGGTGAGCCGCTGCTTGGCGCTGTCCTTGACGGACAGCCGGTCGACGACGACCGCGATGTCGTGCTTCTCCTGCTTCTTCAGCTTGGGCGGGTCGCTCAGCTGGTGCACGGTGCCGTCCACCAGCACGCGGGCGTAGCCCTGGGTCTGCAGCTGGGAGAACAGGTCGGCGAACTCGCCCTTGCGGGTGCGCACCACCGGCGCCAGCACCTGGAACCGGCTGCCGGCGGCCATCTCCAGCACCTGGTCGACGATCTGCTGCGGGGTCTGCCGCTCGATCACGTTCCCGCAGACCGGGCAGTGCGGCACACCGGCCCGCGCGTAGAGCAGCCGCAGATAGTCGTACACCTCGGTGATGGTGCCGACGGTGGAGCGGGGGTTGCGGTTGGTCGACTTCTGGTCGATCGACACCGCCGGGGACAGGCCTTCGATGAAGTCGACGTCGGGTTTGTCCATCTGGCCGAGGAACTGCCGCGCGTACGCCGACAGTGACTCGACGTAACGGCGCTGCCCCTCGGCGAAGATCGTGTCGAACGCCAGGCTCGACTTGCCTGACCCGGACAGCCCCGTGAATACGATGAGACTGTCCCTGGGCAGGTCGAGATCGACGCCGCGCAGGTTGTGCTCGCGCGCGCCGCGGACGACGAGACGGTCTGCCACTGCGATTCCCTTCGCGATTGCTGGTGGCGCCGGGCGACTCCGCGGGGCACCACACCGGGCCGTGAGACGGGCCGGGTCCGGTCAATGCTATGCGCGGGTACCGACAGTTTCCGTCGGGGCGGCTGCTCTCCGCGACCGGGCGCCCGCCGCACGGCAACGTGGGGCGCCCGACAAGCCGGGTGACCAGCGTCAGCGTCCTGCTGCGACGGGGTCACCGCAGGTCGCCGATGCCCGGCCGGAATCAGCGGGCGGGCTCGTTCTCGGCCTCGTCCTCGGCCTCGTTCTCGGGCGCCGCCTCGGGAGCGGGCGGGTCCGGCAGCTGGTCGAGTGCCCACAGTGCCCATTCGTGTGCGGCGTCGTACTGGCGCACCCCGAACTCGGCGGCGAGCCGTCCGAATCCCGCGCGTGCGCCGCGCCCGGCGTCCGGCTCGGAGCCCAGGATGCCGCGCAGCTCGGCGGCGGCGGTCCCGGTGTGCTCCGCGATCCGCCGCAGCACCCGGCGGGCGTCGGCGGGCTCCAGCGCGGAGATCAGGAACATCCGCAGCACCTGCTCGTTGCGGACCACGCCACCGTTCGCCGGCGGCGTCAGCAACCACGAACGCAGCTCCTCGCGGCCGGCGCCGGTCACCTCGTAGGTGCGCCTGCCCCGCGGGCCCGAATCGGTCACCACCACCAGACCGCGCTCGGCCAGCCGGTTCAACTCGGGATAGATGCTGGTGTGCCCGGCCTGCCAGGCGTAACGCCCGAGCTCGCGGTCGAACTCCTTAGTGAGCTCGTACCCGCTCGCCGGCTGGACGGCCAGCAGACCCAGCAGCGCATGCGGCAACGACACAGGCACACCCTAACCGTATGGGTTCGACATGTCACTATTGACATGTCGAACCAAGACGGTGGATGCTCGCAATCGATTTCGCCGCACGAGCCGACGAGGAGCCAGCCGTCGTGACGACCAACGTCCCGCTCTATCTCGCCGGGCACCTCGCCCCGGTACCCGACGAAATCGACGTCGCAGACCTGCCGGTGACCGGGGCACTGCCGCCGGAACTGACCGGGAGGTACCTGCGCAACGGGCCCAACCCGCGGCCGGGTGAGGCTCCGGGCCACTGGTTCGCCGGGCACGGCATGGTCCACGGCATCCGGCTACGCGACGGCCGCGCCGAGTGGTACCGCAACCGCTGGGTGCGCACCGGGGCGCTGGCCGGGCGCGACCGGCTCCGTCCGGACGGCACCCCGGATCGCACCGTCGCGCCGGCCAACACGCACGTGCTGCCCCATGCCGGAAAGATCTTCGCGCTGGTGGAGAGCGGTTTCCCCTATGTGCTCACGCCGGAGTTGGACACCGTCGGCCCGTGCGACTTCGGCGGACGGCTGACCACCGCGATGACCGCGCATCCCAAGGTCGACCCGGTCACCGGTGAGCTGCACTTCTTCGGCTACGGCCCGCGGCCGCCCTACCTCACCTACCACCGGCTCTCCGCGGCGGGCGCGCTGGTGTGCAGCGCCGAGGTCGGCGGCGCCGGGCCGTCGATGATGCACGACTTCGCCATCACCGACCGGCACGCCGTCTTCCTCGACCTGCCGATCACGTTCCAGCCCGGACTCCTCGGGCCGGGCATCCCCTACCGCTGGGACGACCGGTACGGCGCCCGGCTCGGCGTGATGGAACTGGACGATCCGGGACCGGCGCGCTGGTTCGAGATCGACCCGTGCTTCGTGTTCCACGTCGGCAACGCGCACACCGACTCCGCCGGGCGGATCGTGCTCGACGGCGTGCGCTACTCCCCCGCCGACACGGCGGCGATGTGGGGCCTTTTCGGTGGCGCCCAACCGGCGGCCGCGGCCGCAGGTGCCGCCCGGCTGCACCGCTGGGTGCTCGACCCGTCCACCGGCAGGGTCGACGAAGAGCCACGAGACGATCGGCCGGTCGAGTTCCCCACGCTGGACGAGCGCCGGGTCGGCCGGGCCTCGCGGTATCTCTACGCGGTCGCCGACTCGGGCACCGACGCGGCGATCGTCCGGTACGACGGGGCGGGCGGCGCCGTCACCTGCCATCACCTCGGCCCGGACGTCGCCGCCGGCGAGGCGGTCTTCGTGCCCGCGGGCTCGGCGGCCGGACCGGAGGACGAGGGCTGGCTGCTCACGATCACCACCCGGCGCGACGGCAGCGCCGCACAGCTTCTCGTGCTCGACGCCACCGCACTCGGCGCCGCACCGGTCGCGGCGGTGACGCTGCCGCGCCGCGTGCCCGCCGGGTTCCACGGCTCCTGGATCGACGACTCCGCGCACTCCGCCAACCGCAGCGACGACGAGGGGGAACGGTGATGTCAGCGCAACGACCCAGCCCGGCCACGATGGCACGCGGACTGGCATGGGATGTCGGGCTGCCGCTCGTCGCCTACTACGGGCTGCACCTCCTCGGCACGAGCGACTGGATCGCGCTGCTCGCCGCCACCTCGGCGGCCGGGCTGGTACTCGGGTGGGGTGTGGTGCGCGCGCGGACGCTGAACCCGTTCGCCATGGTGATGCTGGCGGTGTTCGGGATCGGGCTGGTGTTGTCCCTGGTGAGCGGCGACACCCGGTTCCTGCTGCTCAAGGACTCGGTGACCACGGCCGCGGTCGGCACCGCGTTCCTGGTGACCACGGCATGGGGACTGCCACTGACGCTGGCCGCCGCACAACGCTGGAACCCCGAGCGGGCAGCGGAGATCACGGCTCAGTACCGGAGCAGCCCCCCTGTGCGCCGGGCACACCGGGTCAGCTCCGTGGTGTGGGGCGTGGGGCTGGTGACCGAGGCGGCCGTCCGGGTGCCGTTGGTCTTCCTGCTCCCGATCAGCGTGATGGTCGGCCTGTCCACCGCGATGATGGTGACCACGATCGGCGGGCTCGTCGTCTGGAACGCCCGGTACGCGGCGCGGGCCGCCCGCAGGCTGCAGGCCGCGGCAGAGCCGGGAACCCTCCGGGTCGCCGGGTGAGGCCGGCCGTCCCGCGATACGGTCGAAACCGTGGAGATCCTCGAGAGCTATGACGGTGCGGTGGAGCAGGGCGGGCCTGCCCAGCGGCGGACGCTGGACGCGCTGCGCATCACCAAGATCTCGGTCGGCCCGATGGACAACAACGCCTATCTGCTGGAGTGCCGCTCCAGCGGCGAGGCGCTGCTCATCGACGCCGCCAACGAGGCGGACCGGTTGATGGACCTGCTCGGGCACGGCCCGGACCGCCCCGAGTTGCGCACCATCGTCACCACGCATCGGCACGGAGACCACTGGCAGGCGCTCGGCGCGGTGGCCGGAGCCACCGGCGCGCAGACCATCGCGAGTCCGGAGGACGGCCCGGAGCTGCCGGTGTCCCCGGACCAGCTGGTGACCCACGGCGACACGGTGCAGGTCGGCGAGGTGCCGCTGGAGGTGATCCACCTGCGGGGGCACACCCCCGGCTCGATCGCGCTGCTCCACCGGGACGGCGACGGCACACCGCATCTGTTCACCGGTGACTCGCTGTTCCCCGGCGGCCCCGGCAAGACCTGGTCGGCGGCGGACTTCACGTCCCTGGTCGACGACCTGGAGGCCAGGGTGTTCGACCGGCTCCCCGACCAGACGTGGTTCTACCCGGGCCACGGCAAGGACTCGACGCTCGGCGTGGAACGCCCCCACCTCGCGGAGTGGCGCCGACGCGGCTGGTAGGCCCGGACTCACCCGGCGGCGGGGCAGACCGGCCCGGGCCGCGGGCGGCTACCGGCTCGCGTCCGCGAACCTGAACTTCGTTTCCGCAATTGCGGAATTAATCCTGCGAATCGGCCGCTCTTGCGTCAATGAAGCTGCGCGTTCCGCACAGCGGAATGTTGAACACTGGATCATACCGCGCGGTTCGCTTCCGTAACATTTCCGGGGTCCGGCGAAGTCATCCGCGAAGTATTGCGGTCGCGCACTCCCGGACCCCCCGATCGTGTGATCTGCCAGGGTGACACTGCTGGTCACGGGCGACGACCGTGCGCGGTCGAGTTTGGGAATCTTCGACTGGCGGGTAGCCGCAGGAATGAATATCAACGTGTGACGTTGACGACTGAGTAGCGGATGATCCGCCCTGACAGCACCACGGAGGACGGCTCGCCGATCGATCCTGATGTCGGAGCAACACCGTACCCAAACTGTGATAAACCGATCGGATCGCGGCGACGAATGGCATACGGAGAACGGGGCCAGCCTTATGACCAAGCAGTTCCTGGACGCGCGACGCGACAACGAGGTGGCGACGTCATGAGCGGTGTCAGCGACCAGTACGGCCGTGGGCTGCGCGACCTGCGCATCTCGGTGACCGACCGCTGCAACTTCCGGTGCTGCTACTGCATGCCCCGCGACGTCTTCGGTTCCGACTTCCCCTTCATGGAGCAGTCCGAGCTGCTGTCGTTCGAGGAGATCACGCGCGTGGCGACCATCGTCGCCTCGCTCGGCGTCGAGAAGATCCGGCTCACCGGCGGTGAGCCGCTGATGCGCCACGGCCTGGAGCAGCTGGTCGAGATGCTGGTCGGCATCGACGGCATCGAGGACGTCGCGCTGACCACCAACGGGTCCCTGCTGCCCGGCAAGGCGCAGGCGTTGCGCGATGCCGGGCTGTCCCGCGTCACGGTGAGCCTGGACTCGCTCGACGACGAGATGTTCCGCGCGGTGAGCGACGTCAAGATCCCGCTCGCCCGCGTCCTCAAGGGCATCACGGCCGCCTCCGAGGCGGGCCTCCAGCCGGTGAAGATCAACACCGTGGTCAAGCGCGGCATGAACGACGGGCAGGACATCCTCGACATCGCCGAGTTCGGCCGCGCCAACGGCCACATCGTCCGCTACATCGAGTACATGGACGTCGGCAACTCCAACGGCTGGCGGATGGACGATGTCGTGCCCGCCGCCGAGATCATCGAGCGGATCAACGAGGTGTGGCCGGTCGAGCCGCTCGACCCGAACTACACCGGCGAGGTGGCCAACCGCTACCGCTACGTCGACGGCGGCGGCGAGGTGGGCGTGATCGCCTCGATCACCAACCCGTTCTGCCGGACGTGTACCCGTGCGCGGCTGTCCGCCAAGGGCGAGCTGTACACGTGCCTGTTCGCCAACTCCGGCAACGACCTGCGCGCCATGCTGCGCGACGGGGCCAGCGACGAGGCGCTGGAAGCGAAGATCACCCAGATCTGGAAGGGCCGCACGGATCGGTACTCCGCTCAGCGGACCACCGAGACGGCGGGGTTGCAGAAGGTCGAGATGAGCTACATCGGCGGCTGACCGGGCAGGTCCCGGGACCGGTCGCCAGGCCGTCCCGGGACCCCTCAGGCGCGATGGACGTCAGCGCTCACAACCTGGGCGTCGCCCGGGCCGACCGGGACCGCGCGGCGTCGGCGGTGCGCTAGCTCCAGCACCGCCAGCAGCAACGCGAAGCAGACGAAACCGGTCGCGGTGAGCAGCGCGGTGGCCACCGCGTCGGTGAAGCGGCCGGTGCCGGCCGCCACGGCGTAGAACACCGCCGCCAGCGCGGCCGTCCCGATCGCGGCGCCGATCCGCTGACCGGTCTGCAGCGCACCCGCCGCCGCACCGGCCATCGACACCCGCACGCACTCCAGGGTCAGCGTGACGTTCGGGGAGATCACCGCGCCGCCGCCGATCCCCGCCACGAGCAGCGAGGGCGCCGCGGCCAGCGCGGAGGGATGCTCGCGTAGCACCACCGCCGTCACCCCGAGCCCGATCGCGACGGTGGCGAGCCCGAAGACGGTCAGCCAGCGGCCGAAGCGCTCGACCAGCCGGCCCGCCACCGCGGCGGACACCGCCGAACCGAGGGCGAACGGCGTCACGGCAAGCCCCGACTGCAGCGGGGTGTATCCGAGCCCGCGCTGGAAGAAGATCGCGAAGACCAGCCAGATCCCGCTGAAGCCGACGAAGTAGGCCAGGCCGAGCGCGGCGCCCGACGGATAGCCCGGTGTGCTGGAGAGCAGCCGGGTATCCAGCAGCGGCTCGCGGCCCCGCCGCGCCAGCCAGCTCTCCCAGCGCAGGAAGACCCCCAGGAACACCGGGGCGATCAGGAACAGCCACCACAGCCGGCGCAGCCCGTCGCTTTCCACCTGCACCACCGGAAGCAGGACGCACAGCACCGCCGCCCCGAGCAGCACGGCCCCGACGAGGTCGATGCGGCGCAGCAACCCCCTCGCGCTGCGCGGCGCGGACGGCACCAGCCGCCATGCCGCCACCAGCGCGACCAGCCCGATCGGCACGTTGACGTAGAAGATCCACCGCCAGCCGTCCGGCCCGCCCGCCGCGGTGAGGATCAGGCCGCCGAGCACCGGCCCGATCGCGGTGGACAGCCCGACCGTGGCGCCGAAGATCCCGAACGCCCTCCCGCGCTCCGGGCCGCGGAACATGTCCTGGATCAGGCCGGAGTTCTGCGGGGTGAGCATGCCCGCCGCGACGCCCTGCAGCAGCCGGGCGGCGACGAGCAGCTCCGCCGACGGCGCCGCGCCGCACAGCGCGCTGGTGAACACGAAACACACCAGCGCGACCAGGAACATCGTCCGCCTGCCCAGCGCGTCGCCGAGCCGCCCGCCCGCGACCAGCACCAGGCCGAAGGTGAGCGCGTATCCGGAGACGACCCACTGGATCTCGGCGAGCGAGGCGCCCAGGCTCTGCTGCATGGACGGCAGCGCCACGTTGACGATGCTGACGTCGAGCAGGCCCATGAACCCGGCCAGCTGCGTGACCCACAGCGCCTGCCAGCGCTTCGGGTGACCGGCCTGGGTGGTGGAGGTGGGTTCGGCGGCACTGCTCACCCCTCCATCCTGAGCACCGGAGCCGCCGCAGACGACTCGAGCATGGTGCGAGAAAAAGCACTCATCCGGTCAGCCCACCTGACACGATGAATCGGCTCGCAGTGCGGTAGGTGTCCGGGCCAGAGGTGGCCGTCGGTGGGAGTGGAGCAGCGATGACGGATTCCCAATCCGGTTGGGCCGCCCCCGGCCGGCCGCCCCCGGGGTGGAACGGGCCGCCCGCGTACCCGACGAGCACCTGGGACCAGCAGCCGGGTTGGGGACCGCAGTACCAGCAGCCGGGCTGGCCGGGCGCACGGCAGCCGCTGGCGCCCAAGCCGGGTGTGATCCCGCTGCGGCCGCTGGGCGTCGGCGAGATCCTCGACGGCGCGATCTCCTACATCCGGGCGAACCCGCTCGTCACGCTGGGACTTGCCGCGGTCGTGATGGTGATCACCCAGCTGGTCCAGATCCCGGCTCAGTACCTGTACTTCAGCGGGATCGGTCAACTCGGCGGGGCGTCCGAACCGTCGGTGAGCGAGGTGGCAGGCGTGCTCGGCGGCGGCATCACCGCGGGCCTGCTGGGCGCTGCCGTGCACTTCCTGGCGGGCACCGTGCTCACCGGGATGCTCATCGTGGTGCTCAGCCGCGCCGTGCTGGGCCGGCGCACCGACCTGTCCTCGGCGTGGGTCACCGTGCGGTCCCGGGTGCCCGGGCTGCTGGGGTTGAGCCTGCTCACCGGGCTGCTGTTGCTCGCGCCGCCGGTGGCCGCCGCCGTGCCGGTCGTCCTGGCCGCGGTGGCCGGGGCGCCGGTCTGGGTGCCGGTGGTGATCGGCCTGGTCACGGTGCCCGCCGCACTGGGCGTGGTGGTCTACCTGTGGGTCGCGCTGGCCATGGCGGCACCCGCCTACATCCTGGAGCGCATCGGCGTGCTCACCGCGCTGTCGCGGTCCCGGCGGCTGGCGCGCCCGGCGTGGTGGCGGGTGTTCGGAATCCTGCTGCTCGGCGCCCTCATCGCCGGGGTCATCAGCAGCATCATCGCGGTGCCGTTCACCGTGGCGAGCGGTGTGCTCAACGGCGTGTTCCCGGGCGGCAACGGGGCGCCCACCGGGCTGGCCGGGCTGGTGATCATCGGGATCGGGACGATCATCGGGGGCACCATCACCGCGCCGTTCGCCGCAGGTGTCACCGGACTGCTCTACTTCGACCAGCGGATCCGCCGCGAGGGCTGGGACCTCGAACTCGCCCGCGCCGCGCACGACCCGACGGCCGGGAACCAGCCGTCACCGGGCCAGGCCTGGTGACCGCGAGGTTCGCCGGCCCGGCCGACGTCCCGGTCGACGTCGGCCGGGACGAGGCGCAGCGGATGGCGGCCCGCGAACTGGCCGATCCGCGCTATCACGCGGACGACCCCTCGCTGCTGCAGCGCGGGGCGCAGTGGGTGTTGGAGCACCTCGCCGACCTGCTGCACCGGGCAGGAGGGGTGGCACCCGGCGGGTATGCCGGCCTGCTGCTGCTCGTCGTGATCGTCGCGGCGGCGGTGGTCGCCGTCCGGCTGACGGTCGGCCGCGTCGGCAGGCTCGGCGCGGCGGTGAGCCGGATGGACCCGCCGTTCGAGCAGACGCCACGCAGCGCCGCCCAGTACCGGCAGGCCGCGGACAGCTGCGCGGCGCGCGGGGCGTGGGCGCTGGCGGTGCGCGAACGGCTGCGGGCGATCATGCGGGACCTGGAACAGCGCGACCTGCTGGCGGTCCAGCCCGGCCGTACCGCGCACGAAGCCGCCGCACAGGCCGGGGTGGTGCTGCCCGGCTGCGCCGCCGACCTGCTCGACGCCGCGCGGATCTTCGACGAGGTCTGGTACGGCGGGCATCCCGCGACCGCGGAGATGGACGGCAGGCTGCGCGCCGTCGACGAGGCCACCCGCCGGGCCAGGCCTGCCGTCCCAGCCCGGTGAGCAGCACGTCGCTGGACCCGCGGCTCGGCCAGCTCTGGCGGGCGGCGCGGGCTCCGGTGCTGATCTGCGGGCTGGTGCTGCTGGTCGCGCTCGGCGTGGCCGCGGCCACCGATCGGCAGAACCACGGACTGCTGGACCCCACCGCGGTCGACGACTCCGGGAGCGGGGCGCTCGCCGGCCTGCTCCGCGAGCAGGGAGTCGACGTGCGGGTGGCCCGGCGTCCCGAGGAGATCCGCGCGGCCGGGCCGGGCAGCACCGTGTTCGTCCCGTTTCCCCAGCAGCTGACGGCTGACCAGCAGGCGGCGGTCCGGTCCTCGGCCGCGGACCGGGTGGTCGTGGCCCCCGGCGGGGGCACGGAGACGCTGGTTCCCGGGGTCGCGGTCGGCGCGCACGCCGCGGTGGCGTCCACCGAACCACGCTGCGCGTTGCCCGCGGCGCTCGCCGCGGGCGCGGCCGACCTGGGCGGTGAGCTGTACCGGACCCGCGCGCCGGGCGCGGTGCGCTGCTACCCCCGGCAGGACGGTGCCGCGCTGGTCGTCGTTCCCGGCCGGGGCGACACCGTGACGGTCGTCGGCACCTCGGCCCCGTTCACCAACGGCGCGCTGGCCGACAACGGCAACGCCGCGCTCGCCCTGCACCTGCTCGGCGGGCACCGGCAGCTCTTGTGGTACCTGCCCGCACCGGAAACCATGACCGGGCAGGGCCGACCGCTCGTCGACCTGGTACCCAGGGGATGGCTGTGGGGCGCCGCCCAGCTCGCTGTCGCGGCGCTGCTCGTCGCGGTGTGGCGGGGCCGCCGGTTGGGCCCGGTGGTGGCCGAGCCGCTGCCGGTCGTGGTGCGGGCGGCGGAGACTGTGGAGGGCAGGGGGCGGCTCTACCGCAGGGCGGGAGCGCGGGGGCACGCCGCCGAGGTGTTACGGGAGGCGACGCTGCACCGGCTGCGGCCGCTGCTGGGCATGGAGTCCGGCGCGCCGGCCGTGGCCGTGGTGGACGCGGTGGCGGCGCGCTGCGGCAGGCCGCCCGCCCAGGTGCGGGAGCTGCTCTTCGGAGCCGCGCCCGAGGACGACGTCGGGCTGGTCCGGCTCGCCGACGGGCTGGACGCGGTGGACAGGGAGGTACGCCGATCGTGACGCCGGACACCGGCACCGGGCAGCGGGCCGAGCAGGTTCAGGCCGAGCAGGCCCGCGAGGCGCTGCACGCGTTGCGCCACGAGGTGACCAAGGCGGTGGTCGGCCAGGACGCGGCGGTCACCGGGCTGGTCATCGCCCTGCTGTGCCGGCGCCACGTCCTGCTGGAGGGGGTGCCGGGGGTTGCGAAGACCCTGCTGGTGCGGGCCTTGGCGCGTGCGCTGGCGCTGGACACCAAGCGCGTGCAGTTCACCCCGGACCTGATGCCCGGCGACATCACGGGCTCGCTGGTCTACGACGCGCGCAGCGCCGAGTTCTCCTTCCGGCCCGGCCCGGTGTTCACCAACCTGCTGCTCGCCGACGAGATCAACCGCACCCCGCCGAAGACCCAGGCCTCGCTGCTGGAGGCCATGGAGGAGCGGCAGGTGTCGGTCGACGGGATGCCTCAGCCGCTGCCCGATCCGTTCGTGGTGGTCGCCACCCAGAACCCGGTGGAGTACGAGGGCACCTACCCGCTGCCCGAGGCGCAGCTGGACCGGTTCCTGCTCAAGCTCACCATGCCGCTGCCGGATCGGGCCGCTGAGCTGACCATCCTGCAGCGGCACAGCGACGGTTTCGACCCGCGGGACCTGGAGGCCGCCGGGGTGAGCCGGGTGGCCGGGTCCGAGGAGCTGGCCGCCGGCCGGGCCGCGGTAGCGCGGGTGGCGGTGAGCAACGAGGTGCTCGGCTACGTGGTGGACGTGTGCCGGGCGACCAGGGCGACGCCCGCGCTGCAGCTCGGGGTCTCACCGCGGGGCGCCACCGCACTGCTGGCGGCCAGCCGGGCCTGGGCGTGGCTCAGCGGCCGCGGCTACCTCACCCCCGACGACGTGAAGGCGCTGGCGCGACCCGCACTGCAGCACCGGATCCGGCTGCGTCCGGAGGCCGAGCTCGACGGCGTCACCACCGACGCGGTCGTCGACGGCGTGCTCTCCGCCGTCCCGGTCCCCCGCTGACATGGCGCTCACCGGACGGACCGCGTTGCTCGCCGTGCTGGGTGCGCTGCTGGTGGGGATCGCGCTGCCCGGCTGGTGGGGGCTGCTCGTGGTGGAGGGGCTGCTGCTGGGCGGTGTCGCGGTGGACCTGGCACGGGCGGCCCCGGTGCGTGCACTGCGGTTCGACCGCGCCGGGGACACCTCGGTCCGCCTCGGCGAGCCGGCCCAGGTGTCGCTGACGGTGCACAACGTGGGCGCCCGCCCGTTGCGCGGTGTGCTGCGCGACGCCTGGCCGCCCAGCGCCGGTGCCGCCGGCAACCGCCACGAGCTGGCCATTCCGCCCGGTGAGCGCAGGCGGCTCAGCACCACGCTGCGCCCGACCCGGCGCGGCGACCGGCAGGCGCACCGGGTGACCGTCCGCTCGGTGGGTCCGCTGGGGCTGGCCGCGCGGCAGGGCTCGCACGCGGTCTCTTGGACGGTCCGCGCGCTGCCGCCGTTCACCTCGCGCAAGCACCTGCCGTCCCGGCTGGCCAGGCTGCGCGAGCTCGACGGCCGCACGTCGGTGCTGGTCCGCGGCCAGGGCACCGAGTTCGACTCGCTGCGGGAGTACGTGCGCGGCGACGACGTCCGCTCCATCGACTGGCGGGCCACCGCGCGGGCCGCCGACGTGATGGTGCGGACCTGGCGCCCGGAGCGGGACCGGCATCTGCTGCTGGTGCTCGACAGCAGCCGGACCTCGGCGGGCCGGGTCGGCGACGCACCTCGGCTGGACGCCGCCATGGACGCCGCGCTGCTGCTCGGCGCGCTCGCCTCGCGGGCCGGGGACCGGGTCGACCTGCTGATCTTCGATCGCCGGGTGCGGGCCGGCGTGCGCGGTGTCGGCGCGAACGAGTTGCTCGCCGCGATGGTGAACGCGATGGCGCCGGTCGAGCCAGAACTCGTGGAGGCCGACGTCCGCGGACTGATCGCCGCGGTGCTCGCGCGGGTCTCGCACCACTCGCTGGTGGTCCTGTTCACCGGGCTCGACGCCGCCGTGGTCGAGCACGAGCTGCTGCCCGCGCTGCCCGCGCTGAGCCACCGGCACCGGGTGCTGCTCGCCGCGGTGGACGACCCGCTGGTGGCGGCGATGGCAGCCGGGCGCGGCGACTCGGCAGCGGTGTACGACGCGGCCGCCGCGGAACGGGCCAGGGCGGCCCGCAGACACACCGCCCCCCTGCTCGACCAGCGCGGCGTCAGCGTCGTCGACGCGGTCCCCGAGCAGCTCGCACCGGAGGTCGCCGACGCCTATCTCGCGCTGAAGGCGACCGGGCGGCTGTGACGCGCGGCTAATCCATTGCCAGCGCACCGCATTCTCGGTCAGGCTCTCGGAGAAAGATCACTTCCACGAGGGCGGGCCACGTGACACGCACCGATCCGGTGAACGACGCGGTGTGCCAGGCGTTCGCGGCGGGAACGCGGATCGATCTGCACCGCGCCGAGGTGCCCGCCGCGCTGTTCGTCGAACTGCTCACCTCGGTGCCCCCGCCGTCCGGGGGCGCGATCCCGGCGCTGCGGCTCGCGGGCGCGGTGGTGCGCGGGCCGTTGGAGCTGCCCGGTGCGCGCGTCGCCGCACTGACCGAGTTCACCGACTGCACCTTCGACGACCCGCTGGACCTCTACGCCGCCGAACTCGCCGGCTGGCGTTTCGAACACTGCACGCTGCCCGGGGTGCGGGCGGCGAACCTGCGGGTGCACAGCGAGTTCGCGGTGGTGCACTGCACGGTGCGGGGATCGGTCGTCGTCTCCGACGCCCGGGTCGAAGGACCGCTGCGGCTGATCGGGACCCGGCTCGGCGACGGCGGCGAGGCGCTGGTGGGCGTCCGGCTGCAGGCCTCCGGCGTGCTCGACGCCCGCGGCATGCGCGCCGACGGCCAGGTACGCCTGTCCGGCGCCAGCGTGGACGGCAACATCGACCTGCGCGGCGCGCACCTGTTCCGGCCGGGGGGCGACGCGCTCGACGCCGCCGGGGTGCGCGTCGGCGGCAACCTGCGCTGCGACCGGGAGTTCCGGGCGCAGGGCCGGGTGGTGCTCTCCGGCGCCACGGTCACCGGCAACGCGGTGTTCTCCGGCGCCACCCTGCAGGGCAGCACCGACCCCGACGACCGTGCGGTGCTGGTGCTGCCCCGCGGCCACGCCGACCCGACGGCCTCGCTGGTCGCCGATCGCATCGCGGTGAACGGCAACCTGGAGCTGGACGCGGGTTTTTCGGCGGGCTGCTGCGTCCGGCTCACCAGCGCGACCATCGGCGGGTACCTGCGCCTGTCCGGCGCGACGCTGGGCAGCCCGCTGGAGCGCGGCCGGCAGGAGGACGGCCCGGAGGACGACGGCCCGGACTACGAGGAGCGGTCCGGGCCCGTCCCGGTGGCGCTCGCCGCCGACGGCATCGAGGTCCGTGGCGACGTGGAGGCGCGGGGCGCACGACCGGACGGCACCGGGGCAGCGGGCGCCCTGCAGGCGCACGGCCAGGTGCGGCTGGTCGGCGCGTGGGTGCACGGCAGCGCGAGCCTGTCCGGCGCCCACCTGCACGGGCCGGGCCTCGACGTGCTGTTCGCCGACCGGCTCCGGGTGGGCGGCACGCTGTTCCTGCGGGGCATGGTGGCGTCCGGCTCGATCCGGCTGCACCACGCCACCATCGGCTCCACATTGGACTGCACGGCCGCCCGGCTGGACGCGCCGCGACGCCGGTGGGACGGGACGCTCAAGCCGTCGCTGGACGCGCGCGCGGCCACCATCGGCAAGGACCTCTACGCCAGCCGGGGATTCACCGCGACCGGCGGGGTGCGGCTCAGCCTCGCCGAGGTGTCCAAGACGGCCAGCTTCGAGGACGCCGTGCTCGGCAGCCGGGGCGCAGGCGTGGGCGCGCTTCGGGTGCGCGGGCTGAAGTGCCAGGAGCTGATCCTGCGCTTCGCCGCGCCGCCGCAGGGCGAGATACAGCTGGCCGGGGTGTCCGCCGGGGCGGTGCTGGACAGCGCACACCTGTGGGCCGCCGAGGGGGCGGTGGACGTCGAGGACTTCCGCTACGAGTCGCTCACCGCGGCACCCGACGTGGACGTCCACACCCGGCTCCACTGGCTGCGCAGAGCGCTCGTCTGTTACGACCCCGACCCGTACGACCAGCTCGCCCTGAGCTACCGCGACGGCGGCCACGACGACCGCGCCGACATCGTGCTGCTGGTCAAGCAGCGCCACCGCCACGCCGTGCACGGACCGGCCGGGCGGATCTGGGGGCTGCTGCAGGAGTGGACCGTCGGCTACGGCTACCGGCCCTGGCGGGCGACCGCGTGGCTCGCGGCGGCCTGGTTCCTCGGCTCGCTGTGGTTCGTGAACCACCGCCTGCAGCGGCTCGACTCCGGCCAGAACCCGTCGTGGCAGCCGGTGCTCTACGCGGCCGACCTGCTGGTCCCGGTGGTGAACCTGGGCCAGGACGGGCTGTGGCGCACCTCGGGGCTGTCCGCGTGGGTGGCCGGCGTGCTCACCGCGGTGGGCTGGCTGCTGCTGTCCACCGCCGCGGCCGGGGTGACCCGGATCCTCACCCGCCGCTGACCAGCGGAGATCACCCCGCGACGGGCGCCCGGTCCCCCGCTGCCGCGGACCCGACGTCGCCGCCTTCCCCGCCCTGCACGGCGCGCCTGCCCAGGATCACCACGTACGCCAGGAACGCCGCCTCGGCGGCCGCGCCGATCGACACCCGCGCCCAGGTCGGCAGCCCGGACGGGGTCACGAAGGCCTCGATCAGGCCGGACACGGCGAGCACGAGCCCCACCCCCAGTGCCATGCCCGCGGTGGCCCGGCCCTGCGCGGCGACCGCCTCGCCCCGTGGACGGCCACCGGGATCGACCAGCGTCCAGCCGAGCTTCAGCCCGGCGCCCGCGGCCACGAACACCGCGGTCAGCTCCAGCAGACCGTGCGGGAGGACCAGCCCGAAGAACAGGTCGAGCCGGTTCGCGGCGGCCATGAGCCCGGCCGTGACACCCAGGTTGAGCGTGTTGGACAGCAGGATGCCCAGCACGGGGGCGATGAGAATGCCCGACACCAGGCACACCGCGGCGATCCACGCGTTGTTGGTCCACACCTGCGCGGCGAAGGCTCCCGCCGGGTGGGACGAGTAGTAGGCCGCGAAGTCCTGCTCGACGAGCCGACGCACCTCTTCCGGGGCGGCGATGCTCACCTGCACCTGATGGCTGCCCGCCACCCAGGCCGCGATCAGCCAGGCCACCCCCAGCACCCCGGCCGCCACCCCGGCGGACCATCGCCAGGACAGGTACAGCGCCGCGGGAAGGCCGACCGCCAGGTAGCGGGCCGCGTCCCGCCATGCCGGGTTGTGCGAACCGGTCACCGCCGAGCGCGCCCGCGCCACCAGCGTGGACAGCTCGCCCACCAGCGCCGGGTCGGGCGAGGCGGACCGGACCGTGGACAGGTGCGTGGCGGTGCGCTGATAGAGCCCGACGAGCTCGTCGACCTCCGCGCCGCTCAGGTCGCGTCGCCGCACCAGTGCCGTCAGCCGCTGCCACTCACCGCGGTGCGCGGCAGCGAAGGCATCGACATCCACGTGGTGTCCTCCCCCGGACCGGTCGAGCCGACAGCGGCGGCCCGACCAGGCACACTAATCGGGATGAACGATCTGGTCACCGGGGAAGCCGTCGTCCTCGAACTGCAGCTGGCCAAGCTGCCCAGCCGGGCGCTGGCCTTCGGCATCGACCTGGTCGTGATGGTGGTGGCGTTCGTCGTGCTCATCACGGTCGCCGGCGGCGCACTGGGCAGCGGCATCGACGAGGCACTCGGCGCGGCGGTGGGACTGGTCATCGTCCTGCTGGTGTTCGTCGGCTATCCGGTGACGGTCGAGACGCTCAGCCGGGGCCGGTCGATCGGCAAGATGGTGCTCGGTCTGCGGGTGGTGCGCGAGGACGGCGGGCCGATCCGGTTCCGCCAGGCGCTCACCCGCGGCCTGGCCGGTTTCATCGTCGACTTCGGCATCTTCAGCCTGTTCACCGGGGCGATCGCGCTCATCACGTCGCTGGCCTCCCCGCGCGGCCGCCGTGTCGGCGACATGCTGGCCGGCACCGTGGTGTTGCGCGAGCGGGTACCGGTGCGCCCCGCTCCCGCGGTGCAGATGCCCGCCGCGCTGGCGAGCTGGGCCGCCGGGGCGGAGCTGTCCGGGTTGCCCGACTCGGTGGCGCAGCCGGCCCGGGAGTTCCTGCTCCGCGCGGTGGACTTCGATCCCGAGGTGCGCGCGTCGCTGGCCGAGGGGCTCGCCGCGCAGGTCGCGGGGCACATCAGCCCCGAGCCGCCGCCGGGCACCAGGCCCGAGCAGTACCTCTCCGCGGTCCTCGCCGAGCGGCGCAGGCGCGAGGAGGCCCGCCTCTCCGGTCAGCGAGCAGATTCGGTTCCTCCCCCGCCGCCGCCTGCCGACCGGCCGCCGCCGGGCGGTGATGCCCCGCCGCGGCACGAGCGTGGCGGTTTCTCCCCGCCCGGCTGAAGACCCGCACAGCGCGGGCACACCTGGTCGGGATCAAGCGGCGAACCGGTGAGCCGGGCCAGCGGACGGAACAGGTAGCCGCACAGTGCGCGGACCGTGCCGTCGCGGTCCGGGGCGAGGTGGGTGTCGTGGTCGCGGAACGACGCGGCCATCCAGATCATGGGCGCGGCCCGCGACGGTGGCGGCGGCCCCGCAGGCGACCTCGCCGCCGCAGCTGGCCTCGGCACCAACTGCGCAGCAGCACGACGGAGGTCGAGTTCCGCGCGCCGCGGACCAGCGCCTCGCCGAGCAGCAGCAGCGGGATCACACCGCACGCCGCGAGGACGATCACCAGGCGCCACAGCGGATCGAGATCGATCACGGCGGTGAGCCTGTCGGCGCGGCTCAGGGCATCGGCAGGACCGACGACTCTGTCTTGCTTGGGAGACTTATGGGAGTTCCGTGCGGAATGCGCCGAATTCGCGGCCCTGCGGTGGCGGAGCGTGGAAAGCTGCGCCGATCACGTCGAGCGGGAGGACGTCGTGGCCGATCCCAATGACCTGCTGCGCCGAGCGCGGGAGCGGGTGGAATCACCGCACGCCAGCGGCGACTGCGTTTCCCGGCAGGAACTCGCCGAATTGGTCAACGCCTGGGTGTACGAACACCACCGGCGCGTCATCGAACTGGACGCCAACTACATCGGGAAGCTGGAACAGGGCACCATCCGCTGGATGCGGGACCCGGAACGGCGCGCCGCGTTCCGCGCCCTGCTCGGTGCGGCCACCGACGCCGAACTCGGTTTCCGGCGGCTACGGCGCAGCCGCACTACTGTGGACGACGTGGATCGCCAGCAGTTCCTCCGCGTCGGCCTCGGCATCACCGCCGCGGCCGCGGCGGGAAAGTCCACAATCGCCGAACTCGTCACCCAGACCCAGCCCACCCCCATCCCGTCTTTCGTCGGGATGACCCACGTAGCCGACGTCCGCAGAACGGCAAAGGCTTTCGAAGACTGGGACGCCCACTACGGCGGAGGTCTGGTCCGCGAAGCCGCGACCGCCCAACTGTGCCACTGCGCCCGACTGCTGAACGCTCGATGTAGCGAAACGGTGCGGTCCGCGATGCTTTCCGCCGTCGGATATTTCGGCCATGTCACGGCGTTCATGGCGCTGGACACCCACGCGCATGAGGACGCTCGACGTCTCTTCGGGTTCGCACAGTCCTGCGCCGAGGAGAGCGAAGACTGGCAACTGAGGGCGAAGGTGCTGAATTCGCTGGCGAGTCACGCCATCTGCCGTCAGGAGCCGGATGATGCGCTGACCTTCACCGAACTCGCACTGGTTCGCGCGGACCGACTGAGCGCCACCGAGCGTGCGATGCTGCACACTGTTCGCGCCCACGGCCTGGGAATGCTCGGTCGCGCCCACGAGGCCATGCGAGCGGTCGATGTCGCCGACAGGGAGTTCAGTTACAACCGGTCGATCAAATGCCCGCCATGGATGGCGTCCTATGACCTCGCGCATCACCACGGCGAGACTGGGCGCGCGCTGTGGCAGACAGCCAGGCACGGGCATTTCGCGGACGAAGCACGGGACCGTCTGCAGAGCGCGCTCGACGGCTACCGCACGAGTGCCATGCGGGCGCGGACGCGCAGTCAGGTCAAACAGGCCTCGCTGATCATGGCGACCGGCGATCCGGCCGAAGCCACCGCGCTGGGCATGCCGGCGCTGGAAGCGGCAGGCACCCTGCGGTCCCGGCGCACCCTCGATGATCTGCGCGAACTGCGCCGTTTCGCGGAGCCGCACGCGCACCGCAGCGACGTGGCCGAGCTGCGCCACCGCATCGGCGCCGTGGTCGCGGACCGCTGGTAACGCTCAGCGACCCGGTGCCGCCATCACGCCGGCATCGAGCGGATCAGGCTGACGGTGGCAGCTGCCCGGTTGGGGGACAAGCCCGACTACCGCACTCGTATGGGCGGCTCAAGGCGCGAAAAATCGCCACCCCTTAGGGCGTTCTTTCGGAATCCAAGGTGTGGTGTCCACCGAAATCAGCCGATGCCATGGCCAACTACCTCGGGCATTGCACGAATTGTTGGGGAGGGCCAGCGGTGGGTAAGCACGACGACACCAAGCGGCAGGCGGATGGCCAGGTGCCACCGGGCGAGGATGTGCCGCCGCGCCGGGACAAAGGCGGAGAGTCCAAGAGCGGCGATCGGAAATGATCGACTGCGGCCAGCAGCTTCGCCGCCTGGTCGAGAAGTTGTCGAAGAACGGTGATCTGACCAAAGAGTGGCACGAGGCGCTGTTATCGGTTCCGCGTCACACGTTCCTGCCTCCGGTGATCTGGCGTCAGGACGAGGACACCGACGATTACTACGATCTCGTTCCGCTGAATCGCGAGCGGGATCCCGTCACCTGGCATGAGCTGGCATACAGCGACAGCTCGGTGATCATTCAGGTGGACGACGGCCGGCCCGGCGGTCCGAGGGGGACCGGCCGGGAGATCACCTCGTCGGTCTCCATGCCGACCGCGGTGGTGCGGATGCTGGCGGCGCTGCACGCGAAGCCAGGGCACACGGTGCTGGAGATCGGACTCGGCAGCGGCTACAACGCCGCGCTGCTCGCCGCCCGGCTCGGCGCGGACAAGGTGACGTCGATCGAGCTGGACCCCCAGCTGACCGAGCAGGCGCACAAGGCGCTGTCCGACGTCGGTTTCGGCGCCGTCACGGTGGTGACCGGCGACGGCGCACTCGGCCACCCGGACGGCGCCCCGTACGACCGGGTGCTGTCCACCGCCGCGGTCTACCAGGTGCCGCCGGCCTGGGTGGAGCAGACCAGGCCGGGCGGCCGCATCGTGACGCCGTGGGGCACCGACTACCACAACGGCGGGCTGCTCTGCCTCACCGTCGGCGAGGACGGCGTCGCGCGCGGCAGCATCACCGACCGCGTGTCGTTCATGGTGCTGCGCGACCAGCGCGGGCCGCACGTCTCGCTGCGGTCCCTGATCCGCTACGAGCACCAGCCGAGAGTCCGCACCACCCGGGTGCACCCCTACGACGTGGCCGGTGACCGGGACGCGGCGTTCGCGATCGGACTGCGGGTCCCGCGGTGCACCCACATCTACTGGCCCGCGCCGCTGCACGCGGCCCGCAGCTCGGCGACGCTGTGGTTCGTCGATCCCGAGTCGAAGTCATGGGCGAGCCTGGAGCACTTCCCGAACTCCGGCGACGACCCCGACGCGTACCTGGTGCGCCAGTACGGCTCGCGCAACCTCTGGGACGAGGTGGAACGCGCCTACCGGTGGTGGATCGACGCGGGCAGGCCGCCGGTCGGCCGGTGGAGGTTCACCGTCACCTCGGCCGGCCAGCAGGTGGTACTCGGCTCCGACGATCCGGACACGGCCGAAGGGTCAGCCTGACTTCTCGGCCACCTCCGGACACCTGCCGTCCCCCTGCGCCGCGGCACACCTGCGCACCTTGATCACGCTGGCCACGGTGGTCACCAGCAGCACGCCGACGATCACGGCCAGGGAGAGCTCGATGCCGACCGTGGGCACGGCGTGGAGCGGCTCGCCGTCGTTGACGAACGGCAGATGGTTCTCGTGCAGCGCGTCGAGCACCAGCTTGACGCCGATGAACGCGAGGATCACGCCGAGGCCCAGCGACAGGTAGACCAGCCGGCTGAGCAGGCCGCCGATGAGGAAGTAGAGCTGCCGCAGGCCCATCAACGCGAAGGCGTTCGCGGTGAAGACGAGGAACGGTTCCCTGGTGAGCCCGAACACGGCGGGGATGGAGTCCAGGGCGAAGATCAGGTCCGCGGAACCGATGGCGACCATCACGACGGCCATCGGGGTGACCCAGCGCCTGCCGTCGCGGAGCACCGTGAACTTCGTTCCGTGGTACTCGTCGGTGATCCGGACGACCTTGCGCAGTCCCCGCAATACGGCGTTCTCCCGGTACTCGGACTGTTTGCCCCGTGACCGGATCTGCTGCCAGCCCAGATAGACCAGAAAACCGCCGAACAGAAAGAACACCCAGCTGAACTGGGCGATGAGCACCGCACCCAGCCCGATGAACACACCTCGCATGGCGAGCGCGATCAGGATTCCGATGAGCAGGACGCGGTGCTGATGGATCGACGGCACCGCGAACGCCGTCATGACGATGACGAAGATGAACAGGTTGTCCACCGACAACGAGTATTCGGTGACATATCCGGCGAAGAACTGGAACGAATACTCGCTGCCGGCGAAGAACCACACGCCGCAGCCGAAGGCGACCGCGAAGACGATGTAGAAGATCACCCACCGGGCCGACTCGCCGATGCCGACCTCATGTGGCTTCCGGTCGACGATGAACAGGTCGATCGCGAACATCACGATCACGGCGCCGATGGTGGCCAGCCACACCCAGGTGGGGACGTTCACTGCAAAGCCTCCGGGCAGACGACGTGCGTCGCTCCCGGAGGTCTCTTCCACCGGCGAACCGGTCGACGGCACCGGGTCCCGCAGCGGTGCGGGGCCGTGATGACGATGCCGCCGCGAAGGAGTACTCCCCTCCACGAACTGCGCCAGTCTGACCTACCCGCGCGGATCGCACCAGGAGGGGGTGAGAGGACGCACAACCCGGTACCCGCTGTGTGCGAAGGTGTACCGATGGTGCTGGAAATCGCGGAGTTCTCCATCCGATCCGGTGCGGAAGACTCCTTCGCCACCGCCTACGGGCGGGTGGCTCGCCTGATCCGGGACAGCCCGGGCTGCCTGTCGATGCGCATGACCCGCGGCATCGAGACACCCGAACGGTTCGTGCTCCTGGTCGAGTGGGAGAACCTCACCGACCACACGGAGGGCTTCCGGGAGTCCACGTCGTTCCAGGTCTGGCGCCAGGAGCTCAGCGGTTACTTCGCCGAGGCGCCGCACGTCGAGCACCACGTGGACCTCTGAGCCCACCCGCCGGGTGAGCCCGCGCTGAGAATCCGCTGAGACAGCGGCGGTGCCGGTCACCCGGCTCGCCTACCGTCGGCCACGTGCCCCGATCGGCCTGGCTGTCCTCCCTGGCGCGGCTGCGCCGTCGCACCGCGGCTCTGCTGCTGGTGGCCGCGCTGGTCGCCGGTGCCGGGCTGGCTCTCGCGCTCGGCGATTCCGGCCCGCCGCCGGTCGCGTCCCAGGATCTGACCATCGACGTACCGGCCGCACCGGGCAGCGCGGACAAGGTGCATCTCGACGCCACGGTCTACCTGCCCGCCACCACGCCCGCTCCCGCGGTGCTGCTCGCTCACGGCTTCGGCAGCAGCAAGGACGCGGTCCGCTCGGATGCCCTCGACCTGGCCCGCCGCGGATACGTGGTGCTGGCCTGGACCGCCCGCGGGTTCGGGAACAGCACCGGTCAGATCGGCCTCGACTCCCCGGACTACGAGGTGGCGGACGCCCGCGCGCTGGTGGACTGGTTGGCCAGGCGTCCTGACGTGGTCCAGGACCACCCCGGTGATCCCCGGGTCGGAGTGGCGGGCGGCTCCTACGGCGGCGGGCTGGCGCTCATGCTCGCGGGCACCGACCACCGGGTGGACGCGATCGCCCCGGAGATCACCTGGAACGACCTGAACGCGGCGCTGTTCCCCAACGCGGCCAGCCGCGGCCCCGTCGCCGCAGGCACCCCCGCGGCGGGTGTCTTCGCCCCGGACGGCGTGTTCAAGCGGGACTGGGCCGGGGTCTTCTTCGGCTCCGGATCCACCGGTCCCGGCCTGTGCGGACGGTTCCGCCCCGAGCTGTGCGCGGCCTACCAGCAGGCGGCCACGACCGGCGCGCCGACGCCGCAGATCGCGGAGCTGCTGCGCCGCTCGTCGCCGGTCTCGGTGGCGGGCCGGATCACCGCGCCCACGCTGCTCGTGCAGGGCGAGCAGGACACCCTGTTCGGGCTGGACCAGGCCGACCCCAACGCCCGCCAGATCGCGGCGGCGGGCACTCCGGTCAAGGTGATCTGGTACGCGGGCGGGCACGACGGCGCCCCTCCCGGCGCACGGCAACAGGCCGCGGTCGGTGCCTGGTTCGACTACTACCTGGCGGGCAAGGGCGCACCGCCCGCCACCGGATTCGACTACCAGGTGCGGGGCACCTTCGGCACCCAGGGCTTCGGCCAGCGCACCGTGACGGTCTCGGCCTACCCCGGGCTGGCGGGCCCCGGATCGGCGGCGGTCCCGGTGCAGCGCAGGCAACTTGGCCTGCACGGCGGGCCGCAGCAGGTCGTCCGGCCGCCGGGAGGCAGCCCGGCGGCGCTCACCACGCTGCCCGGTCTGGGCGCGCTGTCCGAGGCGGCCGGCGCCGCGGGCGGGATGGCCACCGCGGACCCGCCAGGACAGGCCGCCACCTTCGTCACCGACCCGCTGGGCGACCCGGTGGACGTCGTGGGCGCGCCCCAGGTGCGGCTGCGGGTCGCGGGCACCGCGCTGGGCGGCCTGCCGCCTGCCCGCGAGGCGGTGCTGTTCGTCAAGCTCCGCGACGTCGGCGGCGGCCGCAGCACGCTGCCCGGCGGCGCGGTCGCTCCGGTGCGGATCGCGCTGCCCGCCGACGGCGCGCCGGTGGAGGTCACCGTGACGCTGGCGGGCGTGGTGCGGCCGGTGGAGGCCGGGCACCGGCTCGAAGTGGCGGTCGCGACGACCGACCGGGGGTACGCGCTGCCCCAGCAGGCCGCCGGGTACACCGTGGCGCTGGCCCGCGATTCGCGGCTGTCCGTTCCGGTGGTGCCCGGCGAGCAGGCACCCGCGCCGCTGCCGGTCGGCCAGCTCGCCGGCCTCGGCGGGCTCGCCGTCGTGGTGGCGACGATCGGCGTGTTCGTCGCGCTGCGCAGGCGCAGGACCGAGGACGCCGACCCCGGACTGGCCGACGTGCCGCTCGTGGTGTCCGGGCTGTCCAAGAGCTATCCGGGCGGGATCACCGCGGTCGACGACCTGTCCTTCCGGGTGGAGCACGGACAGGTGCTCGGGCTCCTCGGGCCGAACGGCGCGGGCAAGACGACCGTGCTGCGGATGCTGATGGGACTGATCCGGCCCACCGCCGGTGAGCTGCGGGTCTTCGGCCACCGGGTGACGGCCGGTTCGCCGGTGCTCTCCCGTATCGGGTCGTTCGTGGAGGGCTCCGGCTTCCTGCCGCACCTCAGCGGCGCGGAGAACCTGCGGCTGTACTGGGCCGCCACCGGACGGCCCGAGCAGGACGCGGGAATCGACGAGGCGCTGCAGATCGCGGGACTGGGCCACGCCGTGGAGCGCAGGGTGTCCACCTACAGCCAGGGCATGCGCCAGCGGCTGGCGATCGCCCAGGCCATGCTGGGCAAGCCCGACCTGCTGGTGCTGGACGAGCCCACCAACGGGCTGGACCCGCCGCAGATCCACGCGATGCGCAAGGTGCTGCGGGACTACGCCGCGGGCGGGCGCACCGTGCTGGTCTCCAGCCACCTGCTCGCCGAGGTGGAGCAGACCTGCAGCCACGTGGTGGTGATGCACCACGGCAGGCTGGTCGCCGAGGGCAGCGTCGCGGAGATCATGGCGGGCAGCGGCACGGTGAGCTTCACCGTCGACGATCCCGGGCAGGCCGCCGAGGTGCTGCGCAGCCTCAGCGGCGTCGACGTGATCGGTGTCGACAACGGCTCGCACACCGGCACCGTGCACGCCCGCCTCGACGGCACGCCACGGGCAGGTGCGGTGTCCGCGCTGGTCGGCGCCGGGATCGAGGTGGAGGCGGTGTCCGCCCGGCACCGGCTGGAGGAGGCCTTCCTGGAGCTGGTGGGAGAGGAGACGGTCGAATGACCACGCTGTCCGCCGAGGGCACCGAGGGCGCCGCACCGGGCTACCGGGCGTCGGCGACCCTGCCGCTGCGGGTGGAGTTCGTCCGCCAGCTGCGCCGTCGCCGCACCCTGCTCACCCTCGGTTTCCTGGTCGTGCTGCCGTTCCTGCTCTGGATCGCCTTCTCGGTGGGCAGCAGTGACTCCGGCGGCGGCGCCACGCTGATCGACCTGGCCCGCTCCAGCGCGGCCAACTTCGTGGTGTTCACGCTGTTCTCCGCGGTGAGCTTCCTGCTGGTCGTGGTGGTGGCGCTGTTCTTCGGCGACACGGTGGCCAGCGAGGCGTCCTGGTCGACGCTGCGCTACCTGCTGGCCGTGCCGGTGCCGCGGGGGCGGATGTTGCGGCAGAAGGCGGCGGTGGCCGCGCTGCTGTCGCTGATCGCCCTGGTGCTGCTGCCGACCGTGGCGCTCGGCGTGGGGCTGGTCGCCTACGGGGCCGGTGACCTGGTCTCCCCCACCGGCCAGTCGCAGGCGCTGACGCCCACCCTGCTGCGCCTGGCCGTGGTGCCGCTGTACCTGGCACTGCACCTGGCCTGGGTCGCCGGGCTGGCGCTGCTGCTCTCGGTGAGCACCGACGCACCGCTCGGCGCCGTCGGCGGCGCGGTGATGGTCTCGATCCTGTCGCAGATCCTGGAGAGCATCGACGCGCTCGGCAGCCTGCGCGACGTGCTGCCCACCCGGTGGAGCTCGGCCTGGTCGGACCTGCTGGCCGCGCCGATCGACTGGACCCACCTGGCCAGCGGCGTGTTGTCCGGGCTGGCCTACGCGACGGTCTTCGGGCTCGCGGCCTGGTGGCGGTTCTCCACCAAGGACATCACGAGCTGACGGGCCGCGGCCGGATCGGACGACGCGCCACGGCCGGTGACGACGAAGACCCGCTCCCCGTCGTAGCACTCGGCCTCGACGACGATGCCGGAATCGGTGTTGTGGACGGCGCGGATCCGCCGCTCGGTGAGCAGGACCCGGGTGCCGTGGCGGGGGCAGTGAACAGCGAACATGCTGGTAAGCCTGCGTTGCCGGAAGATCCCCGACGAGTGGCAGGAATGACGTGTTTCGCTGATATCCTGCCAACCATGTCCGAGTGGAGACTGCGGAACGTGGCGGCCATCGCCTGCCAGGGCGTCGGCACCTTCGGGTTGGGCGTGTTCAGCGAGGTGTTCGGCTCCGACCGCACCGCAGACGGGCTGCCCGGCTTCGACTACGCGGTGGTGGCCGGCGAGCCCGGCCCGCTGCGCACCGACACCGGGCTGCGCATCGTGCCCGAGCACGGCCTCGAACGGCTGGCCGGCGCCGACCTGGTGGTGGTGACCTCCTGGGACCACGACGACGAGCCCTCGGAGGAACTGAAGGACGCGCTGCGCGCCGCGGTGGACCGGGGCGCCCGGCTGCTGGCGCACTGCACCGGCGCGTTCGCGGTGGCCGCCACCGGTCTGCTGGACGGGCGCCGGGCCACCACGCACTGGCGATACGCCGACGACTTCGCCCGTCGCTACCCGCAGGTGGACCTCGATCCGGACGTCCTGTTCGTGGACGCGGGCCCGGTGGTGACCAGCGCGGGCACCGCGGCGGGCATCGACGCCTCGCTGTACCTGGTGCGCCAGGCGTACGGCGGCGAGGTGGCCAACGCGGTGGCCCGCCGGATGGTGGTGCCGCCCTACCGGGACGGCGGGCAGGCCCAGTTCATCGAGCAGCCGGTGCCGCCGCCGGAGGACCCGCTGCGGGACGTGCTGGTGTGGGCGCAGGAGAACGCCGCGCAGCCGCTCACCGTGGAGCAACTGGCCGCCCGCGCGCACATGTCGCCGCGCAGCTTCGCCCGGCACTTCCGCGCCCACACCGGCACCACGCCGTACGCCTGGCTGCTGACCCAGCGGGTGCGGCTGGCCGAGCGGATGCTGGAGAACGCCGACCTGCCGGTGGACGAGGTCGCACGGCTCTCCGGGTTCAGCTCCGCGGCCGGGCTGCGGGAGCACTTCATCCGCGAGCGGGGGGTGTCGCCGCAGGGTTATCGGCGCACCTTCCGCAGCGCCGCCGCGGGGTCCTGAGCTACGCAGGACCCCGGCGGCGCTCAGGACCCGGCAGAGCTGAACGCCAGGATCGAGGCGGTGAACCCGTGCAGGTGGTTGCG
>DASXOL010000213.1:0-14584 GCA_036494295.1 Pseudonocardiaceae bacterium | reverse complement strand
CAGCCGGGATGTCTACAGCTACCTCGCGCAGAGTGCGATGGCCGACCGCGGCTTCGACCCCTACGTGCTCGGGCCGGCCGACGCGCTGGGCGTGGACAACCCGCTGGTGCGCGGCATCCCCACCATCTGGCGCAACACCCCGGCCCCCTACGGGCCGCTGTTCCTCACCCTCGGCAGGCCCATCTACTGGATCACCGGCAACGACGTGGTGCTCGGCGTGCTGCTGCACCGCACGCTCGCACTCGCCGGGCTGGTGATGATCGTGTGGGCGCTGCCCCGGCTGGCGCGGCGGGCGGGAGTGTCGCCGGTGTACGCCCTCTGGCTGGGCACGGCGAACCCGCTGGTGTTGTTCCACCTGGTCAGCGGGGCGCACAACGAGGCGCTGATGCTCGGCTTCATGCTGGTCGGGCTGGAACTGGCGCTGCGGAAGCCGGTGTACGGCGCCGAACTGATCGGCGGCACCGTCCTCATCGCGGCCGGTGCGTCGGTGAAGGTGCCCGCCGCGCTGGCGCTGGGCTTCGTGGTGGTGTGGCTCGGCAGGCGCCGCGGCGGACGGCTGCGCGACCTGATCCCGCCCGGGCTGCTGGTCAGCGCGGTGGCGCTGGGCACAACCGTCGCGATCGGGCTCGGCACCGGGCTCGGCTTCGGCTGGACCGGGGCGCTGGGCACGCCGAACGCGGTGCGCAGCTGGATGTCGGGGGTCACCGAGCTGGGTCTGCTGTCCGGCTGGCTGGGCAGCCTGTTCGGCCTCGGCGACCACACCACGTCGGTGCTGGCACTGGCCCGCTCCGGTGGCCTGGCCGCGGCCGGGGTGATCTGCGTGGTGCTGCTGTGGCGGTGCTGGCGCGGGCGGATCGAGCCGCTGTCCGGTATCGGTGTGGCGCTCGGTGCCGTGGTGCTGCTGGGTCCCGTGGTGCATCCCTGGTACCTGCTGTGGGCGGCGCTCCCGCTGGCCGCCTCCGCGACCCGGCCCGCATTCCGGATCACCGCGGTGGCCGCGTCCACCGCACTGGCCGTGCTGGTCTCGCCCACCGGCGCGGACTTCCTGTTCCGCGCCTGGGTGGTGCCGACCGCCATCGTGGCCGCCGTGATCGTCGTGGCGGTCCCGCTGCTCGTGGTGCGGGGACGCACCCCGCCGCTGACCGCCGCACTGCGGCTCGGCAGACCGCCCCGGCCGCTGGCTGCGCGGGCCGGTGCGCCCGGATCCGGCGTCGCGACCTAGGCTCTGCGGACGTGAACTCGCCCGCCGGATCGGCCGTCGTCGAGGTGCGCGGACTGGTCCGCGACTTCGGTGCGGTACGGGCCGTCGACGGACTGGACCTGCACCTGGCACCGGCGACGGTGCTGGCGCTGCTCGGTCCGAACGGGGCGGGCAAGACCACCACGGTCGAGATCTGCGAGGGCTTCCAGCGACCCGACGCCGGGCTGGTCCGCGTGCTCGGGCTGGACCCGGTCGCGAACGGGGCGGCGCTGCGGCCCAGGGTCGGGGTGATGCCGCAGGGCGGCGGCGCCTACCCGGGGGTGCGGGCCGCCGAGATGCTCAACCTGGTCGCGGCCTGCGCCGCCCAGCCGCTGGACGTGGCCTGGCTGCTCGACGTGCTCGGCCTGGCCGGGGTCGCCCGGGTGCCGTACAAACGTCTCTCCGGTGGCCAGCAGCAGCGCCTCGCGCTGGCCTGCGCCCTGGTCGGGCGACCCGAGCTGGTGTTCCTCGACGAGCCCACCTCCGGGATGGACCCGCAGGCGCGCCGGCTGGTGTGGGAGATCATCGGCAGGCTGCGCTCGGACGGGGTGAGCGTGCTGTTCACCACGCACCAGATGGCGGAGGCGGAGGCGCTGGCCGACCAGGTGGTGATCATCGACCACGGCCGGGTGGTGGCCCAGGGCAGCCCCGCCGAGCTGACCAGGAGCGGCGCCGAAGGACAGCTCCGCTTCGTCGCACCCGCGGGCCTGGACCTCGGCTCGCTCTCCGGCGTGCTGCCCCCGGGCTGTCACGCCAGCGAACCGCGGCCCGGTGACTATCTGGTCGAGGGGCCGATGAACCCCCAGCTGATGGCGACCGTGACGGCGTGGTGCGCCCAGCAGGGGGTGTTCGCCGAGGAGTTGCGGATCGCCCGGCGCAGCCTGGAGGACGTGTTCCTGGAGCTCACCGGCAGGGAGCTGCGCTCGTGACGTCCTTCGCGCCCGGCACCTTCACCCCGGCACCCGGCCGGGGCTCGCTGCCCCGCATGCTGTTCGCCCAGGCCCGTACCGAGTTCGTGCTCACCTTGCGCAACGGCGAGCAGCTGCTGCTCACCCTGCTCATCCCGCTCGGGATGCTGATCGGGCTCACGCTGCTCAACGTGATCCCGGTGCCGAGCCCGCGGGTGGACAACGTGACGCCGCGCATCCTCGCGCTCGCCGTGATGTCGACCGCGTTCACCGGTCAGGCGATCGCGCTGGGCTTCGACCGGCGCTACGGCGTGCTCAAGCGACTGGCCGCGACCGCGCTGCCGCGCTGGTCGCTGGTGGCCGGCCGGATGCTGGCCGTGCTCGGCGTGGTGGCCGTGCAGCTCGTCGTGCTCGGGGCGGTCGCCGCGGTGCTGGGCTGGCACCCGCAGCTCGCCGGACTCGCCCCGGCGCTGCTGCTGGTACTGGCGGGCACCGCCGCCTTCGGCGCGCTCGGCGTGCTGCTCGGCGGGGTGCTGCGCGCCGAGGTGGTGCTCGCGGTGGCGAACACGGTCTGGCTGCTGCTCGTCGTCGCAGGCGGCATCGTGCTGTCCGTCCAGAGCCTGCCCGGGCCGCTGTCCGTCCTCGCCGAGGGACTGCCCTCGGGCGCGCTGGCCGAAGGGCTGCGCGTGGCGCTGGTGGGTGGCGCCACCCCCTGGGGCGCGGTCGGGGTGCTGCTGGTCTGGGCCGCGGCAGCGGGCGCGATCGCGGCCCGCACGCTGCGCCTGTCCTGACCGGGCAGGCACCACCGGTCGCGAGGCACCGCTGCGCCGGACCTACCATCCCGGTGTGACCGCTGTGTCCGCACCGACTCGTTCGCTGGCCTCCCTCTCCCGCGCGGTGGCCGTCGCGGCGGTGATCGCCCAGGGCGGCATCGCGGTGACCGGCTCGGTGGTGCGGGTGACCGGCTCCGGCCTGGGCTGCCCGACCTGGCCGCAGTGCTTCCCGGGCAGCCTCACCCCGCAGCGCCACCCGGAGGTCGCCGCGCTCCACCAGTGGGTCGAGTTCTCCAACCGGCTGCTCACCGGCGTGGTCGGCGTGATCAGCCTGGCGTGCCTGGTCCTCGCCCTGCTGGTGCGACCGCGCAGGCGGCGGCTGGTGCTGCTGGCCGCGACCATGCCGGTCGGCGTGGTGGCACAGGCGGTGATCGGCGGCATCACCGTGCTGAGCGGGCTGGCGTGGTGGACCGTGGCGTTCCACTTCCTGGTCTCCATGGTGCTGGTGTGGCTCGCGGTGCTGCTGGTGGCCGCCGTCGGCGAGGGCGACGCCCCGCCGCGGTGGGCGCTGCCGCCCGCGCTGCGCGGGCTGCTGGGCACCGCCACCGTCGTCTTCGCCGCGCTGATGATCGCCGGGACCATGGTCACCTCGGCCGGGCCGCACGCCGGGGACCTGGCGACGCCGCGGCTCGACATCGGCATCCCTGCGCTGGCGCAGCTGCACGCCGACCTGCTGGTCGCCTTCCTCGGGCTGCTGGCCGGGCTCGGTTTCGCGATGCGCGCGGTGGGCGTGCCCGCGCGGACCTGGCGGCGCTACCTCGTGCTGCTCATCGTGGTGCTGGCGCAGGGCGTGCTCGGTGCCGTCCAGTACGCCACCGGCATTCCGGAGGGGCTCGTCTCGCTGCACGTGCTGGGTGCCGCCACCGTGGTGGTCGCGCTGGCGGCGTTGTGGACCGCCGCGCGGGTCCGTGACGGTGCGCAGCCACCCTCGTCACCCTCCGAAGTAGCGGGCGAAGCCAGCGTGTCCGCCTCGGCACCCGCGGTGGCGCCGGGATAGTTTCGAGCGCCGTGAGCCTCGACACGGCGGACCCCGACCGCGATCAGATCGATTCCTACCTCGAGTGGTACTTCGGCAGGCACCCGGTGCACGCCGACGCGCTCGGCGCACCCGGCTACGGCCACCGGCTCGGCGACTTCAGCGCCGGCGCATGGGAGGCCACCGAGCGCGAGACCAGCCGGTGGCTGAGCCATTTCGAGGCCCTGCCGGACAGCCCTGGCCGGCCGCAGGCCGCCATCGACCGCGAGCTCGTCGTGGCCACCCTGCGCGGCAATACCCTCGCCGCGGGCTGGCCTGCCTGGCGGCGCGACCCCTCGGTGTACCTCGGTCCCGTGTTCAACGCGCTGCTGCTGCCGTTCCTGCACCGGCTGCATCCCGAGCCGGAGCGGGTGGACGCGATCGTCGCCCGGCTGGCCGAGGTGCCCGCGGTGCTGCGGGCCTGCCGGGACAACCTGGACCCGGGCCTGGCCGCACCGCTGCTGGTGCGCCGCGCGCTGGGACAGGCCGCGGCGGCGCCGGCATTCCTGCGCGAGTCGCTGCCCGCGGAGGTGGAGGATCCCGCGCTGCGGGCCAGGCTGGCGGCGGCCGCGGAGCCCGCGGTGGCCGAGTTCGAGGCGACCGGCGCGTTCCTCGCCGAGTTCGCCGAGCGCGCCACCGGCGACTGGCGGATGGGCGAGGAGCTCTACTCCGCGCTGCTGCGCCAGCGCGAGCTGCTCGACTACGGCGCGGGCGAACTGCACCAGAACGGGGTGCGCGCATGGGACGAGCTCGATGCGCAGATGCGCGAGCTCGCACCCCGGGTGCCCGGGGGCAGCAGCGACTGGCGGGCCACCATGGAGGCACTGGTGGACGACCATCCACCCAGCCTCGAGGCGATGCGCGCGGAGTACGCGGCGGAGACGCAGCGGGCCAGGGACTTCCTCGCCGAGCACCAGCTGGTCACCTTCGCCGACGGCGAGCAGTGCCGCGTGGTGCCCGCGCCCGCGTTCCAGCGCGCGATCCTGGCGGTCGCCTCCTATCTGCAGCCGCCCGGCCTGGCCCGCTCCCGTACCGGCCACTTCTTCGTGCCGTACACCCCGGACGGCGCCTCGGAGGAGGAGATCCGGCAGCGGCTGCGTACCAACGCCCGCGCCCAGCTGCCCACCATCTCGGTGCACGAGGCGTATCCCGGGCACCACTGGCACCTGTCCTGGGCCTCCGACCGGGCCCCCGCGGTGCGCACCGTGCATCGCAGCAGCTACTTCGTGGAGGGCTGGGCGCTCTACGCCGAAGGCATGATGCGCGCGCAGGGCTACTTCACCGACCCGGCGCACGAGCTGGCCCACCTCGACTTCCGGCTGTTCCGGGCCGCCCGGATCGTGGTGGACACCGCGCTGCACTGCGGGGAGATGGAACCCGAGGAAGCGGAGGAGTTCATGACCACCCGCGCCTCGCTGACCCCCGCCACCGCGAAGGCCGAGGTCAACCGGTACTGCGCCTGGCCGACCCAGGCGCCGTCCTACCTGACCGGCTGCCTGGAGATCGAGCAGCTGCGCACGCAGTGGGACGGCGACCTGCGCGGATTCCACGACGCGCTGGCCGGTTCCGGATGCCTGCCGCTCGGCCTGGCCAAGCGCGCGCTCGCCGAGGCGTCCCGCGCCGCAAAAGCGTCGTAGGGTGCCGGGCATGCACGCGATCCTGGTGACCGAGACCGGCGGGCCCGAAGTCCTGCGCCTCGCCGAGGTGCCGGATCCCGAACCCGGACCCGGTCAGCTGCTCGTGGACGTCGCCTCGGCCGGAGTGAACTACATCGACACCTACCACCGCAGTGGCCTCTACCCGGTGCAGGTGCCCTTCATCCCGGGCTCCGAGGCAGCGGGCACCGTGAGCGCGCTGGGCGAGGGCGTCGAGGAGTTCGCCGTCGGCGACCGGGTGGCCTGGGCGATGGGTTCGGGCACCTATGCCGAGAAGGCCGTGGTGGACGCGGAACGGGCGGTGCCGGTACCGGAGGACGTCGACCCGGAGCTCGCGGGCGGCGTGCTGCTGCAGGGCATGACGGCGCACTACCTCACCACGTCCACCCATCCGGTGCAGGCGGGCGAGACCGTGCTGGTGCACGCCGCCGCGGGCGGGATGGGGCTGTTGCTCACCCAGCTGGCCCGGGCCAGGGGCGCGCGGGTGATCGGCACCGTGTCCACGGCGGAGAAGGAGCGGCTGGCCAGGGAGTTCGGCGCCGACGAGGTGATCCGGTACACCGAGGTCGACGACCTGGCGGGCGAGGTGCGCGGACTCACCGGCGGCAAGGGTGTCGCCGCGGTGTACGACGGTGTCGGCGCCGCCACCTTCGATGCCAGCCTGGCGTCGCTGCGGCTGCGCGGAATGCTCGCGCTCTACGGCGCGGCGAGCGGGCCGGTGCCGCCGGTGGACCCGCAACGGCTCAACTCGGCGGGCTCGGTCTTCCTCACCCGCCCGAGCCTGCCGCACTACACCGCGAGCCGGGACGAACTGCTCTGGCGGGCAGGCGAGGTGTTCGACGCGGTGCGCGGCGGATCGCTGCGGATCAGGATCGGCGGCCGCTATCCACTGGCCGAAGCCCGCCGAGCACACGAGGACCTGCAGGGCAGGCGCACCACCGGCAAGCTGCTGCTGCTGCCGCACGGCACCTCCTGACCGCCCGTGAGCAGCGAGAGTTCGGCCGGCCTGAAGTTCGGGCCGGTTCGATCCCGCTGACCGCGCCCAGCACACCGCCAGTCGCAGCGACCGGGGATCGACGGGCAGTGCACGGGCGGATCTGCCACGGTGACCGTGATGACCATGCTCACCGCCCGCCCGCTCGTCACCGAGCGGCCCAGCCCGCCTGCGCTCCGGGACCGGATCAGCGACCTGATGACGGGATGGGTGGCCCGCCTGCCGCATCCCGCGGCACGAGCGATCCCACGGGACATGGTCGGCTATGTCGTGCTGAGCCTGGTGACGTTCGTCCTCGACCTGGTTCTGCTCCTGACGCTGCACCAGCTCACCCCGCTGCCGCTGGGGGTCGCCGTGCTGGCCGCCGACATCACGGCCTGGGGGCTGAACTTCTGGCTCAACCGCACCCTGAACTTCCGCTCCCAGGCCCAGGCCGGGCCCCAGGCCGCCCGCTACGGCCTGGTGATCTGGGCCGACCTGGCGATGAGCGCGGGAGTGACGACCCTGCTGTCCGGAATCGGTACCCCGCTGCCGCTCGCGCGGATCGCCGCGGGTGGCGTCATCACCTGCATCGGCTATCTCACCTGCCGGTTCTGGATCTTCCGGGACCGCGCCGCAGGCCTGAAAGACTCGGCCTGAGAGATCGGACCCGCCGCGGCTACAGCGGCCAGCCCAGCGCGGTGCCACCCAGCGGGGCCCAGCCCACCACCGAGTCGACCGCGATGGCCACGAACACCAGCGACAGGTACGTGTTCGACATGTGGAACAGCCGCATCGGGTTCGTCGTGTCCCCGCGGCGCACCGCCGCGTGCAGCCGGTGGGCCATCAGCACGAACCAGCCGCCAGCCAGCACCGCCACCGCGGCGTAGATCCAGCTCGTGACGGGCACCAGCAGCAGGCTCCACAACACCATCAACCAGGTGAACAACACGATCTGGCGGGCCACGTAGACCGGCGAGGCCACCGCGGGCAGCATCGGCACGCCGACCCGCTGGTAGTCCTCACGGAACTTCATCGCGAGCGCCCAGGTGTGCGGCGGGGTCCAGAAGAAGACCACCCCGAACATCGCCAGCGCGGGCCAGCCGACCGTGCCGGTGACCGCCGACCAGCCGATGACCACCGGCATGCACCCTGCCGCGCCACCCCAGATGATGTTCTGCGCCGTCCGGCGTTTGAGCAGCAGGGTGTAGACGAAGACGTAGAACAGGATCGTCGCCACCGCGAGGGACGCCGACAGCAGGTTCGTGGTGGCCCACAACCAGCCGAAGGAGGCCAGGCCCAGCGCGATCCCGAAGACCAGCGCGCGGCGGCGCGGCACGTCGTGGGTGACCAGCGGCCGGGCCCGGGTCCGCTTCATCTCGGCGTCGATGTCCGCGTCCGCCACGCAGTTCAGCGCGTTCGCACTGCCCGCGGCCATCGAGCCGCCGATCAGGGTGGCGAGGATCAGCCACAGCGGCGGCAGGCCGCGAGCGGCCAGCAGCATCGCCGGGATGGTGGTGACGAGCAGCAGCTCGATCACCCGCGGCTTGGTCAACGCGAGGTAGGCGCGGAAGACACCGGCGACACTGCGGCGGTCGGCACGCGGTGTGGAAGGGGCCTCTACGGTGCTGCTCACCGCGCACCCGAGGGAAGGGGCGCTGCGCTCACCGTGGCTCCTCATCGTCGTTGAACGCCGGTGCTTCTGCCCGAGGCCCGGCCGGGACGGCCCGGCGCGCCGAGGCATGGTTGCCGGTCGGGACGGCTGACTCTCGACGAGCCGAATGGTATCTGCGTGGACACGGGTGTCCCCCGTTGGGGGCGCCTGGGCAGCCGAGATCACAGCCCGGCGGTCTCTCGCTAGGGTGGAAGAGGACCAGGGAACAGCCCGCGGAGGCCATTCGACACGGCCGCCGAACCGAGCACAGATCAGGAGCCGAGCGTGTCCGTCACCGACGATCTGACCAAGCTCACGACCTCTCGGACGCCCAACGACTGGACTGACGTGGACACCCGCGCGGTGGACACCATCCGCGTGCTCGCCGCCGACGCGGTCGAGCGGGTCGGTAGCGGCCACCCGGGTACCGCGATGAGCCTCGCCCCCCTCGCCTACACGCTCTTCCAGCGTGTGATGCGCCACGACCCCACCGACCCGGAATGGATCGGCCGCGACCGGTTCGTGCTCTCCGTCGGGCACTCCAGCCTCACGCTGTACCTGCAGCTGTTCCTGTCCGGCTACGGGCTGGAGCTCGAGGACATCGAGCAGCTGCGCACCTGGGGCTCCAAGACCCCCGGCCACCCCGAGTTCGGCCACACCGCGGGTGTCGAGATCACCACCGGTCCGCTGGGCCAGGGCCTGGCCGCCGCGGTCGGGATGGCCATGGCCGCCCGCCGGGAACGCGGACTGTTCGATCCCGACACTCCCCTCGGCGAGAGCCCGTTCGACCACTTCGTCTACGTCATCGCCTCCGACGGCGACATCGAGGAGGGCGTCACCTCCGAGGCGTCCTCCCTGGCCGGTACCCAGGAGCTGGGCAACCTCGTGGTGTTCTACGACGCCAACGAGATCTCCATCGAGGACGACACCAAGATCGCGCTCTCCGAGGACACCGCCGACCGCTACCGGGCGTACGGGTGGCATGTGCAGGTGGTCGAGGGCGGCGAGAACGTCACCGACATCCTGAAGGCCGTCGAGGCGGCCAAGGCCGAGACGACCAGACCCTCGTTCATCATGGTGCGCACCGTCATCGGCTACCCGGCACCCAACAAGATGAACACCGGCGCCGCGCACGGTGCCGCGCTGGGCGCCGAGGAGGTCGCCGCGGTCAAGGAGGCGCTGGGGTTCGACCCGGACCGCTCCTTCGTCGTCGAGCCCGAGGTCATCGAGCACACCCGCAAGGTGCTGGTGCGCGGTAAGGCCGCACACGAGCAGTGGCAGACCGCCTTCTCCGCGTGGCGCGAGTCGCATCCCGCCGAGGCCGCGCTGCTCGACCGGCTGCTGCGCCGCGAGCTGCCCGCCGGGTGGGCCGAGAAGCTGCCGACCTGGGAGCCGGACCCGAAGGGCGTGGCGACCCGCAAGGCGTCCGGGGCCGTGCTGTCCGCGGTCGGCGAGGTGCTGCCCGAGCTGTGGGGCGGCTCGGCCGACCTGGGCGAGAGCAACAACACCACGATCAAGGGCGCCGACTCGTTCGGCCCCGAGCAGAACTCCACCAAGATGTGGGACGCCAACCCCTACGGCCGCACGCTGCACTTCGGCGTCCGCGAGCACGCCATGGGTGCCACGCTCAACGGGATCGTGCTGCACGGACCCACCCGGCCCTACGGCGGCACCTTCCTGATCTTCAGCGACTACATGCGTCCCGCGGTGCGGCTCGCCGCACTGATGAAGCTGCCGGTCATCTACGTCTGGACACACGACTCGATCGGTCTCGGCGAGGACGGTCCGACCCACCAGCCGGTCGAGCACATGGCGGCGCTGCGGGCCATCCCCGGGCTGGACATGGTCCGCCCCGCGGACGCCAACGAGACCGCGGCGGCTTGGAAGGCGGTGCTGGAGAAGAGCGAGCGCCCCACCGGCCTGGCCCTGACCCGGCAGAACGTGCCCGTGCTCGAGGGCACCGACCCGGCTGGGGTCGCGCGGGGCGGCTACGTGCTGTCCGACAGCGCATCCGACGTCGGCAACGGGGTGCCCGACGTGGTGCTGATCGCCACCGGCTCCGAGGTACAGCTCGCGGTCGCCGCCCAGCAGACTCTGGCCGCCGAGGGCATCGGCTCCCGCGTGGTGTCGATGCCCTGCGTCGAGTGGTTCGACGAGCAGGACCAGGCCTACCGCGACCAGGTCATCCCGCCGACCGTGAAGGCGAGAGTGGCCGTCGAGGCAGGCATCGCGATGCCGTGGTACCGCTTTGTCGGGGACCATGGTGAAGTCGTATCGCTGGAGCACTTCGGTGCCTCTGCGGACTATCAGACCCTATTCCGCGAGTTCGGCCTCACCGGTGAGGCAGTGGCCGACGCGGCACGCCGCACTCTGGCCCGAACCACGGACTGATCTATCCCGCGCGAGCGCGGGAGGGAGAATTCCTCGTGAGCAGCAGCAATCCACTCAAGTCCCTATCCGAACACGGCGTGTCGATCTGGCTGGACGACCTGTCTCGGCAGCGGATCGCGTCGGGCAATCTGGCCAAGCTGATCACCGAGAGGTACGTGGTCGGCGTGACGAGCAACCCGACGATCTTCGCCGCGGCGGTGGCCCACTCGGACGACTACGCCGACCAGGTCCGCGAGCTGGCCGCGCGGGGTGCCACTGTCGGCGAGGCCGTGCGCGAAATCACGGTCACCGACGTGCAGCAGGCCTGTGACGCCTTCCGGCAGACCTGGGAGAGCACCGGCGGCGTGGACGGCCGGGTGTCGCTCGAGGTCGACCCCGGTCTGGCCGATGAGACCGACGCCACTCTCACGCAGGCCCGTGAGCTGTGGAAAACGGTCGACCGCCCGAACCTGATGATCAAGATTCCGGCCACCGAGGAGGGCCTGCCCGCGATCACCGGCGCGCTCGCCGACGGGGTCAGCGTCAACGTGACGCTGATCTTCTCGGTGCAGCGCTACCGGCAGGTGATCGACGCCTTCCTCACCGGGATGGAGCAGGCCGTGGCCAACGGGCACGACGCGGCCCCGATGGCGTCGGTCGCGTCGTTCTTCGTGTCCCGGGTCGACACCGAGGTGGACAAGCGGCTGGAGGCCATCGGCACCGAGCAGGCGCTCGCGCTGCGCGGTCAGGCCGCGGTGGCCAACGCACGGCTGGCCTACGCCGCGTACCGGGAGGAGTTCGGCACCACCCGCTGGACCCGCCTGGCCGACGCGGGAGCGCGCCCGCAGCGGCCGCTGTGGGCGTCCACCGGGGTGAAGAACCCCGCGTACCCGGACACCAAGTACGTCACCGAGCTGATCGCCCCCGGCGTGGTCAACACCATGCCGGAACAGACCCTGCACGCCTTCGCCGACCACGGCGAGATACCCGGTGACCAGGTGTCCGGGCGGGGACCGGAGGCGCAGCGGGTCTTCGACTCGCTGGCCGAGGTCGGTGTCGACCTCGACGACGTGTTCGCGGTGCTGGAACGCGAAGGTGTCGAGAAGTTCGCGAAGTCCTGGGCCGAGCTGGGCGAGACGGTCACGGCAGAGCTGTCGGAGGCGGCACCGTCCGGCGGGCAGCACGCGCGGTCTGCAGAGGACTGAGCACATGACGCTCGCCGTCGACATTCGCTCGTCCCGGCTGTCGGCCGACGCCGAACCCCTCGTCGACAAGCTGGTCGAGGAACGGGTCGCCTCGGCGCTGGCCTCGGGAGATCCCACGCTGTGGGGCCCGGAGGCGCAGCACGAAGCGGCCCGCAGGCTCGCCTGGGTGGCGCTGCCCGAGACCTCCCGGCCGCTGCTGGCCACGATCGAGGCGCTGCGCGCCGACCTGCACGCGGACGGCATCGACCGGGTCGTGCTGGCCGGCATGGGCGGCTCCTCGCTGGCCCCCGAGGTGATCTGCGCGACCGCGGGCGTGCCGCTCACCGTGCTGGACACCACCGATCCCGGTCAGGTGGCCGACGCGCTGGCCGGGGACCTGGACCGCACGGTCCTGGTGGTGTCGTCCAAGTCCGGCTCCACGGTGGAGACCGACAGCCACCGGCGGGTGTTCGCCGCCGCGTTCGCCGCCGCCGGCCTCGACCCGGCGGCACACCTCGTCGTCGTGACCGACCCCGGCTCGCCGTTGCAGCAGACCGCCGAGGCGGCGGGCTACCGCGCGGTGATCACCGCCGACCCGGAGGTCGGTGGCCGCTACTCGGCGCTCACCGCATTCGGCCTGGTGCCCGCGGGACTGGCCGGGGCCGACATCGCGGAGCTGCTGGACGACGCGGCCGAGCAGATGCCCGCGCTGGCCGCCGACGTTCCGGAGAACCCGGCGCTGCGACTCGGCGCCGCGCTGGGTGCCGCGCACCCGGCAGGCGCGGAGAAGGTGGCGCTGGCCGACAGCGGCTCGGGGATCATCGGCTTCGCCGACTGGGCCGAGCAGCTCATCGCCGAGTCCACCGGCAAGGACGGCACCGGGCTGCTGCCGGTGGTGGTGGAGAACCCCGGTGCGCCCGGTTTCGCCGATGCCGGCCCGGACGCGACGCCGGTGGTCATCGGGCCCGCGGTCGACCCGGCCGCGGTGGCCGTGACCGGCACCCTGGGCGGGCAGTTCCTGCTCTGGGAGCACGCGACCGCGGTGGTGGGCCGGCTGCTGGGCATCAACCCGTTCGACCAGCCCGACGTGGAGGCGGCGAAGGTCGCGGCACGCGCCCTGCTCGACGGGGCAGGCACCACGGAGGACGCACCGGCCTTCACCGAGGGGCAGGTCGCGGTCCATCCCATCGGGGACTGGCTGCCCGCAGGCACCGCCACCGTGGCGGACGCGCTGCGTGCGCTGGTCGCCGCCACTCCCGAGCGCGGGTACCTCGCGGTGCAGGCCTATCTCGACCGCCTCGCCGACGCCTCCGCGGCGGTGCTGCGCGCCGAGCTCGCCCGCAGGACCGGGCTGCAGACCACCTTCGGCTGGGGTCCCCGGTTCCTGCACTCCACCGGCCAGTACCACAAGGGCGGTCACCAGAACGGCTCGTTCCTGCAGCTCACCGGCGCGGTGGAGCAGGACATACCGGTGCCCGGCACGTCGTTCACCCTCGGCCGGCTGCAGCTGGCACAGGCCAGGGGCGACGGCGAGGTCCTGGCCGCCCACGGCCGTCCGGTGCTTCGCCTGCACCTGCTCGACCGTCCCGCCGGTCTGGTCCAGGTTGTCCACGCGGTACAGGAGATACGACCATGATCCGCACCGAGGCGGGCCTGGACGGCTGGGTCAACCCGCTGCGAGACCGAAGGGACAAACGGCTGCCGCGGATCGCGGGCCCCTGCGGCCTGGTGATCTTCGGCGTCACCGGAGACCTCGCCCGCAAGAAGCTCATGCCGGCGATCTACGACCTGGCCAACCGCGGACTGCTGCCGCCCGGTTTCGGGCTGGTCGGCTTCGCCCGGCGGGACTGGGAGGACCAGGACTTCGGGGAGCTGGTCCACGACGCGGTTCGCGAGCATGCCCGCACCCCGTTCCGCCAGGAGGTGTGGGACCAGCTCGCGGAGGGCATCCGGTTCGTCTCCGGCAGCTTCGACGACGACGAGGCGTTCGACCGCCTCGCCGCCACGGTGGCCGAGCTGGACACGGTCCGCGGCACCGGGGGCAACCACGCGTTCTACCTCTCCATCCCGCCCGGCATGTTCCCCGTGGTGCTCAAGCAACTCTCCCGCACCGGGCTCGCCGAGCAGCGTGGCGACCAGTGGCGCCGGGTGGTCATCGAGAAGCCCTTCGGCCACGACCTGCGCAGCGCCCGCGAGCTCAACGAGATCGTCAACGACGTGTTCCCCGAGGAGTCGGTCTTCCGGATCGACCACTACCTCGGCAAGGAGACGGTCCAGAACATCCTCGCGCTGCGCTTCGCCAACCAGTTCTACGAGCCGATCTGGAACAGCCACTACGTCGACCACGTGCAGATCACGATGGCCGAGGACATCGGCCTTGGCGGGCGCGCAGGTTACTACGACGGCATCGGCGCGGCCCGCGACGTGATCCAGAACCACCTGATGCAGCTGCTCGCCCTCACCACCATCGAGGAGCCGCTGTCGTTCGCGCCCCGCCCGGTGCGCGGCGAGAAGGTGAAGGTGCTCGCCGCGACCCGGCTCGTCGAGCCACTGGAGGAGACCACCGCGCGCGGGCAGTACGCGGCAGGCTGGCAGGGCGGGGTGAAGGTCGTCGGGTTGCTGGAGGAGCCGGGCTTCCACACGGACTCCACCACCGAGACCTTCGCCGCGATCACCCTGCAGGTGGACAACCGCCGGTGGGCCGAAGTGCCGTTCTTCCTGCGCGCAGGCAAGCGGCTGGGCCGGCGGGTGA
>DASXOL010000212.1:0-5029 GCA_036494295.1 Pseudonocardiaceae bacterium | reverse complement strand
CCAGGCGTGGATGCGTGCGCACCACGCTGGGCTGCCCGCACGGACAGCGGTGCGCGACCGCCCGCAGCCCCCGCGGCGGACGGCCCAGCTGCGCGGCGACCGCGTCCCGGTCGGCCGGGTCGATCTCGCCCGCCGTCTCGGGCACCTCAGGCACCTTGGGTACCTCAGGCACCGACGATCGACTCCCAGAGCCGGGTGAACCACGGCTTGTCCGGCTGGTTCTCGGCGACCGCCGGGTCCTGCGCCGCGGGCTTGGGCGGCAGCTGCACCACGTAAGGCGTCTCGCCCGCGCGGACGTAGCCGAGCCGCTCGCGGGCCTGCGCCTCGATGTGGCTCGGGTCCGACAGCAGGGCGCGGCGCCGCTCCAGTTCGCTGACCTTGTCCCGCAGGATCTGCTGCTGCTCCTGGGCCGCGGCGATGTCGCTGCGCTGGCTCAGGTAGTTGCGTGCAGGCACCGCGACGCTCAGTGCCATCGCGCAGATCACCACGGCGATCATGGCGGCGCGGCGCGGTGAGGTGATGCCGAACGCGTGCCCGATCCGCACCCCGAGGGGACCGGGCAGCGCCTGCTCCGCCGGGCCCGCGGCGCTGCCCGGCACCGGGCGGGAACCACCGGCGGTCCGGTTCCGCAGCGCGGGCTCACCGCAGGCACGGGTGCGCATCGAACTCAGGGCTCCGGGGTGAATCGGGGGAAGGCCAGGTCACCGGCATAGCGGGCGGCGTCGCCGAGGGCCTCCTCGATGCGCAGCAGCTGGTTGTACTTGGCCACCCGCTCGCCTCGGGCGGGTGCGCCGGCTTTGATCTGCCCGCAGCCCACGGCGACCGCGAGGTCGGCGATCGTGGTGTCCTCGGTCTCCCCTGAGCGGTGGCTCATCATGCAGCGGTACCCACAGGACTGGGCCAACGTCACCGCGTCCAGCGTCTCGGACAGCGTGCCGATCTGGTTGACCTTCACCAGCAGCGCGTTGGCCGCCCGGCGGGTGATGCCCTCCTCCAGCCGCTCCGGGTTGGTCACGAACAGGTCGTCGCCGACGAGCTGCACCCGGTCGCCGAGTTCGGCGGTGAGCCGGACCCAGCCCTCCCAGTCGTCCTCCGACAGCGGGTCCTCGATGGACACCAGCGGGTACGCGTCCAGCAGCTCGGTGTAGTAGGCGATCATCTGCTCGGCGCTGCGCTGCTTCTTCTCGAAGGTGTAGCCCTCGCCCTGCCGGTAGAACTCGGTGGCGGCGACGTCCAGCGCGAGCGCGATGTCCCGGCCGGGGGCGTAGCCGGCCTTCTCCACCGCGGTGACGATGAGGTCGAGCGCCTCGCGGTTGGACCGCAGGTCCGGGGCGAAGCCGCCCTCGTCACCGAGGCCGGTGGCCAGGCCGTGCTCCTTGAGCACCGACTTCAGCGCGTGGTAGGTCTCCGCGCCCCAGCGCAGCGACTCGCGGAAGGAGTCCGCGCCGATCGGCGCGATCATGAACTCCTGGACGTCGACGGCGGTGTCGGCGTGCGCCCCGCCGTTGAGGATGTTCAGCATCGGCACCGGCAGGACGTGCGCGTTGGGACCGCCGACGTAGCGGAACAGCTCCAGGCCGCTGGACTCGGCGGCCGCCTTCGCCACCGCGAGCGACACCCCGAGCAGCGCGTTGGCACCCAGCCGGGACTTGTCCGGCGTGCCGTCCATGTCCACCAGCTTCTGGTCGACCACCCGCTGCTCGATCGCCTCCAGGCCGACCAGCTCAGGTCCGATCTCGTCGAGCACGCCCTGCACCGCGCGCTCGACGCCCTTGCCGAGGTAGCGGTTCTTGTCGCCGTCGCGCAGCTCCACGGCCTCGTGTTCGCCGGTGGACGCGCCGGAGGGCACCGCGGCACGGCCGAGGGTGCCGTCGTCGAGCGCGACCTCGACCTCGACGGTGGGGTTCCCGCGCGAGTCCAGGATCTCGCGGGCTCCGACCTGTTCGATGACGGCCACGTCGATGTGCTCCTTCTGGCTGGCTGTTCGGGTGCTCCGGTCCGCCGCGGCGGTTGCCGCCGGGCACGGCCGACCCATTCGGGTGGGGCCAAGCCTAACCACGGCCTTCTGCGGCCCGTCGGAGGCGCGCTCGCAGTCAGCGCCGTGGTGATCGATTGTCAAGACTCGTCCGTGACCGTGTTGCCGCGTACCGTGGGCGTGACCATGACCTCTGCCGACCATCCCGGGGACGTCGTCAGTCAGTTCCGGCTTGCCGAGTCACTCGTCGCCGACCGGCGGCCCCTCGAAGCACTGCGCCAGCTCCGTCCGGTGCTGGACGCCGAGCCGAACGCACCGAGCGTGCAGCTGCTGGCCGGGCGGGCCTACCTGGCCTCCGCGCAGCTGCACCGCGCCGAGGCGGCCTTCGTCCGGGTGCTGGAGCACAACCCGTCCGACCACTACGCGCGCTTCGCGCTCGGGCACACCCTGCAACGGCAGAGCCGGCTGGCCGAGGCCCGCGCCCAGCTCGCCATGGCGGTGGCGATGAACCCCACCCCGGAGTACCAGGAAGCGCTCAACGAGGTGCGGATGCGCCTCGCGGTCCGCGACACCGGCTGATCAGCCCAGGTTCTGCGTGGCGCGGGCGTAGGCCTGCGCTCCCGCGTAGACCTCCTGCACATACCACACGGCGTTGTTGTAGGACATGATCGCGTTCAGCCAGTCGTCGCCCTTGGAGAGGTTGCGGTTGTTCGCGCACAGGTACCGCCCCGCGGTCATCGCCGCGTCGTCGATGTCCTGCGGGTTCGCCTTGCCGTCACCGTCACCGTCCGAGGCCCAGTTCGCCCAGGTCGACGGAATGAACTGGAAGGGCCCGATCGCGCGGTCCCAGATCGGATCGCCGTCGAGCTTGCCGCCGTCGGTGTCGGCGATGGCCCGCACCTCGGGTGCGCCGTTGAGCGGGACCCCGACGATCGGCGACGAGGGAAGCCCGTCGGGCCCGAGCGTGCGGCCCTGGTAGGTGCCGTGGTTGGACTCCACCCGGGCGAGGCCGGCCAGCGTCACCCAGGTGAGGTGGCAGCCGGGCTCCTCGTAGTTCATCTCGGCCTGTGCGACGGCGTAGGCCTCCAGCGCGCGTACCGGGATGCCGGTGGCCGACCCGATCTTCTGCGCCCAGGCGGCGAACTGCTCCTGCGGGGTCGACGCCTTCGCCGGAGGGGGCGGGGGCAACGGGGCGGGACCGGGCTGCTGCCCGGCGGGCGCGGCAGGCGGCGCCTGCGGGGCAGGGGGGGACGGCTGGGGCACGGGCACGTTGGGCAGCGCCGCGGGCACCGCGATCGCCACCGGGGTGGGCTCCTGGATGAGCCCGCGGTCGGGCAGCGGCGCCGCCATCCCGCTCAGCGCCACCGCGACTCCGGCCGCGCAGGCCAGGGCCACCGCGGACAGCGCGCCGCGCATTAGGTAGCCGACGAATGCGGGGCGGGAAGGGGACTCTTGACCAGATTGCCCGGTACGCGCGCCGGCACGCTCGTCTGCGCCCATCGACCGATCAACGACGCTGCGTGCACCGGGATACGGCGAGACGTGACCGGCGGCACAGCAGGACCCGGACAGCCCCGGGCCGAGCCCGAGTGGCCGGATGGTCGTCCGGATCTACGCATCCGGAGGGGCTGACATTCCCCGAAAGGGTGTTACAGTCGCCGTGATCATAGGGGAGCCTTACCTAATCAATTCGCAGGGTCATTACGCAGAGTAGCGGGTGGGTGGTGAGTCGCCGTGCTGGCCAGTAACGGGCTGATCGGTCTCCGTGAGGGGCTCGAGGCAGCTCTCGTCGTGTCGATCCTCGTGTCGTTCCTGGTCCGCAGCGACCAACGGGCGCTGCTTCGCTGGGTGTGGCTCGGCGTCGGAGCCGCGGTGACGCTGAGCGTCGCGGTCGGCGCGGTACTCACCTACGGCACCGCCCAGCTCAGCTTCACCGCACAGGAGGCGGTCGGCGGCATCGGCTCGATCGTCGCCGTCGGGTTCGTCACCGCCATGGTGTTCTGGATGCGGTCCGCGGCGCGGACCATCGCGTCCGGCCTGCGTGGCCAGCTCACCAGGGCGCTGGAGGTGGGCACGCTGGCGGTGGCCCTCGTGGCGTTCCTCGCGGTGGCCAGGGAAGGCCTGGAGACGGCGATCTTCTTCTACGCCGCGGTGCAGAGCGCCGGCGTGGGCACCGGGCTGCCGCTGCTGGGCTTCCTGCTCGGCATCGCGGTCGCGGTGGCACTGGCCTGGCTGATCTACCGGGGCAGCGTGCACATCAACCTGGGAATGTTCTTCCGGGTCACCGGCGTGCTGCTGATCGTCGTCGCGGCCGGGATCCTGGCGTACGGCCTGCACGACCTGCAGGAGGCGGCGATCCTTCCCGGGCTGCACACCCTGGCCTTCGACGCGAGCGGCGCGGTTCCGGCGGACTCGTGGTACGGGGTGCTGCTCAAGGGCATCTTCAACTTCTCCCCGCAGACCACGGTGCTGCAGGCCATCGCGTGGGTGGCCTACGTGGGCATCGTCATGCCGCTGTTCCTGGCGCCGCAGCGCTCCCGGGTCCGGCCCGAGCCCGCTCCCGCCACCCCCTCAGCCGCTGCCGGCACCGCCGCCCGCACCGGCGCGACCAACACCGCGGAGGCCTCGTGAGCTCGAGAGCGCTACTGGTCCCTTACGCACTGGCCGTCCCGCTCGCGCTCACCGCATGTGCCGGCGGCAGCGCCGGGGGCGGGGACCCGATCGCGGTGACCGCGTCGGACACCGCGTGCACGCTGGACCGCAGCACGGCAGGCGCGGGCACGATCACCTTCGACGTGCAGAACACCGGTAGCAAGGTCACGGAGTTCTACCTCTACGCGCCGGGCGACCGGATCATGGGCGAGGTCGAGAACGTCACGCCCGGTCTGCAGCGCCGCCTGATCGTCGAGGTGCCCGAGGGCGGGAAGTACACCACCGCATGCAAGCCGGGGCAGGTCGGCAAAGGCATCCGCGGCGCCTTCACCGTCACCGGCAATGCCAATCCGGCCACCAGCGACGATGCGCGACTGGCCGAGGCCACCGCGAGCTACCAGC
>DASXOL010000211.1:0-7547 GCA_036494295.1 Pseudonocardiaceae bacterium | reverse complement strand
CGCCCGGGCGGCTCGCGGGGCTGGGTCGTTCGGGGACTGGGTCGTTCACGGGGCTGGGTAGTCGAAGTGCCGGGCCGTCGACGGGGACGGCCGAAGGCCGTCACCCGCTTTCGGTGGACGTGCGCGGCTGGGGTGTCTCGGGCACATCGGCCTGGGCGATCGGCGAGTCACCGAGCAGGCGCTCCGCCTCGTCGCCGACGTCCTCGTCGACGAGCAGTTCGTAGCGGCTGGGCACCGTCATCGAGACCGCGTCGAAGTCCCGGCGGCCGTGTTGCAGGGCGTGCATGATCAGGCCGATCACGGCACCGACGACGGCACCGATGACGAGCCCGTACAGCGCCAGCAGAAGGCTCGCCACCAGGGGGTTGATGAGGTTGAACAACCCGAAGATCCAGCCGATCAGCACGCCGGGCAACGCGCCGGACGCGGCCCCTTTCAGCGCCGCTCCGCCGTAGGTGAGCCTGCCGGTGACCTGCTCGACGACCTTGAGGTCATGCCCGACGATCGCTACCCGCTCCACCGGGAAGCGCAGGTCGGACAGCCGGTCGACGGCCCGTTCGGCATCGGCGTAGTTGTCGAACACCGCAATCGGCCGCCGGCGGGGCACCCGCGGCACACCGAGCAGCGGGTCGGCGGCGACCTGGTGGTTCGCCTGCTCGGACATGACCATGCCTCCTAGGCGCTGCCTGCGGGCTGCGCCTCGCCCTGGTGGAGGGAGATGCGCCGCGGTTTGCTCGACTCGGCGATCGGGATCGTCAGCACGAGCACGCCGGCGTCGTAGTCGGCGGACAGCCGGCCGGCGTCGAGGTTGTCGCCCAGGAAGAGCTGCCGGGTGAAGACCCCGTGCGGACGCTCGTCGACGATCAGCTCGTCATCCTCCTGACGCGGGGACTGCCGCGCGGCCCGTACGTTGACCACGTTGCGTTCCACGGTCAGCTCCACGTCGTCCTCGCGGACGCCGGGCAGGTCGATGTAGACGAAGAACTCGTCGCCTCTGCGGAACGCCTCCATCGGCATCGTCCTGGGCATCCGGCTGCCTGCCATCACCTGTTCGGTGATGCGGTCGATCTCCCGGAACGGGTCGAATCGCATCAGTGCCACAGTGCATTCCTCCTCCGGATCACGTGGTGACCGGTTCGTGTCCCTCGTCGACCGCAGGGCCGAACCTGTCCTCCGCCAGATCCACTCTGGCAAGCGATACGGTGGCGGGGCCTGGTCACCACGGGCCCACAAAAACCCATCCGTTTTCACCTGCGGGCGCAGCCCTGCTCGGTGTCTCCTCGACTACGCTGCTCCTGCCAAAAAGCCTGGTCAAGGGCGTTTTCCGTAGCACGCCAATCACCGCCAGTAGAGGCTGGGAGGGCGCCGTGGCCGGGTCTGGCGACCGCTCCCGGACCCCCGGATCGCGCCCGCGGCGGGGCATGATTGCGACCCGGCAGGCGAGGGCACCGAAGCGCAGGGCGGAGGCACGGTGGCGACACGAACGCGGTCGTGGTGGGGCTGGGGCTGGGCACAGGAAGCCCTGTCCGACGCGGAGTGCGGGCAGCTCGCCGCACTCGTGCCGGGATGCGCCGCCGAGCCGCTGCCGGTGCCGGTGCTGTCCCGGTTGGCGCTCGCAGCGCCGCGGATCGCGCCACCCGGCGCGCTGGCGGCCCGGTGCTCCACGGACATCGCGGACCGGGCCGGGCACACATACGGCAAGGCGTACCGCGACGTGATGCGCGCGCTGCACGGCGAGTTCGGCCACGCGCCGGACCTGGTCGCGTACCCGCACACCGAGGCCGAGGTGGCGGACCTGCTGGACTGGGCGGGCGAGGCCGGGCTGGCCGTGGTGCCCTACGGCGGCGGCAGTTCGGTGGTCGGCGGCGTGGAGTACCGCGGTGACGAGCACCGGGGAGTGGTCTCGCTGGACCTGTCGCGGCTCGACCGGGTGCTGGAGATCGACGAGGTGAGCCACGCGGCGCGGATCCAGGCGGGGGTGCTCGGCCCGGCGCTGGAGGACCAGCTGCGCCCGGCCGGCTACACCCTGCGGCACTTCCCGCAGAGCTTCGAGTTCTCCACGCTGGGCGGCTGGCTGGCCACCCGGTCGGCGGGGCATTTCGCCACGCTGCACACCCGGATCGACGACGCGGTCGAGTCGATGCGGGTCGTGACCCCGGCCGGGATCAACGAGTCCTGGCGGCTGCCCGGGTCCGGCGCGGGCCCGTCGCCCGACCGGCTCTTCCTCGGCTCGGAAGGCATTCTCGGCGTGATCACCGAGGCGTGGCTGCGGATTCGGCAGCGGCCCCGGCACAAGGCATCGGCCACAGTGGAGTTCGCGGATTTCGCGGTGGCGCTGGACGCGGTGCGGGAGATCGCCCAGAGCGGGCTCCACCCGGCGAACTGCCGGTTGCTCGATCCCGGCGAGGCGATGTTCAGCGGCGCGGGCGCCGGCTCGCACAGCGTGCTGCTGCTCGGCTTCGAGTCGGCGGCGGCCCCCGTGACGACCGCACTGAACACCGCCGTCACCATCGCCCGCACCTACGCCCCGGTCGCGGTTCGCGGCTCTTCAAGTGCCACAAACCCGGGGGGAGCAGCACCTCAAACCGACGCAGACCCTGCGGACGCGTGGCGGTCGGCCTTCCTGCGGATGCCGTATCTGCGCGACGGCCTGGCCCGGATGAGCGCCGTGGTCGAGACCTTCGAGTCCGCCTGCACCTGGGACCGTGCCGCGCAGCTGTGCGAACAGGTGCGACGCGGGGTCGGTGCGGCCGTCGCCGAGGTCTGCGGCGCGCCGGGCGTCGTCAACTGCCGGATCACCCACGTCTACCCCGACGGCCCGGCCCCCTACTTCACGGTGATCGCCCCCGGCAGGCGGGGCGCCGAGATCGCGCAGTGGGACGAGATCAAGGCGGCGGCGAGCGAGATCCTGCACCACCACGGCGCGACGATCACCCACCACCACGCGGTCGGCCGTGATCACCGGCCGTGGTACGACGCGCAACGCCCCGACCCGTTCGCGGCGGCACTGCGGGCCACCAAGCAGGCACTCGACCCGCGCGGAATCCTCAACCCCGGCGTGCTGATCGACTGAGCGGCACGCCGCGCCGGTGCGCTACGCCCGGCCTTCCGGCAGCATGTCGATCGCCTTGGCGATGCGCCGTTGCCGGGTCTGGTCGGTCTCGGCCTCCTCGACCGGCTGCTCGAACCGCTGTTTCCCGCTGGCGGACAGGCCCTCGAAGAACCGTTCGGCCTCGGCGTCACCGCCCAGCGCGGCGCTCAGGGTTGTTCGGTGAGCCGCTGCACCCGGCGCTGCGCGTCGTCCCGCACCCGCGCCGCCGACCGGGCGCGACGCTGTGCCTCCTCGCGTTCCCGCACCGCCAGATCTCGCTCCTTGCGCAGCTCGGCGAGCTGCAGCTCGGCCTGAGCGGCCCGCTCCTCGGCCCGCCGTGCCTCCTGCTCGGCGCGCTCGCAACGGTTCGCGGCCTGTTCCAGTTCGGTGGCGGCCCGCTGCAGATCCCGCACCCGGCGCTGCTCCCGGCGTCGACGGCGGCGGGCGACCTCGTCATCCGGAGCCCCGCCGGCCCCGCCGGCCCCGTCGGCCGCACCAGCCGCGTCCGGAGCCGCCGACGACGACGCTGGAACCTCCGGCACACCGGGCGCGGCGGCGAACCGGCGCCCCGGCGCCGAACCGGAACCGGACCGAGCCGAGCCGGAACCGGAAGAACCAGAGGAACGCGAGGACCGGGACCCAGCGGCACCGCCCAGCGGGATCAGCGGCGGCACACCCATGCCCACGTGCTGCAGCGAGCGGGTCAGCCTGCCCTCCCGGACGACACGGGCGCACTCCTGATCGGCCAGCGCGGCAGCCAGCGTCTGCTCGACCTCGACGACGGCCGGACCACTCAGCGGGTGCCCCGCGTCGGCCGCGAGCCGCCCGGCCCGCTGGGCCAGCGCCCCGATCGCGTCGCGGCGCTGCTGGTTGAGCCGGCGCAACTGCTCGCCGTGCAGCCGCTGCTGCGCGCTGCGCAGCTGATCACCCAGGTCGAGCAGCGCCTCGATCTGCGGAGCCGCGGCACGAACCAAAAGGTTCACCGCCCATGCCGACTGGGTGGGGCGGCGCAGCCGCCCGATCCGGGCCGCCAACTGCCGGTCGCCGTTGTCGCGGGCGTGCCGCACCGCCTCGTCGCGGGCCGCCACGAACTGCGCCGGAGGCACCGAGTACAGCTCGGCAGCCACCTGGTCAGTGTCATCGATGTGCTGATCCACCATCGCCTTCGGCCACCTCCGGGCACAGTGTCCGGCGCCGCCGGGCGCTCGGCACGGCGACCCGCCGCTCCGCGTGTGCGGTTGTGCACGGCGTGAATGGGTACTTTGCCTGAGTGATCCTCATGATCCTGCTTCTGGCAGGAAGTTTCGCACTCTTGCTGGCCGGCGCGGTGGTGTTCACCAACGCGATCGAGTGGGCCGGTCAGCGCCTCGACCTCGGCAGCGGTGCGGTGGGCAGCGTGCTGGCCGCGGTCGCCACGGCGCTGCCCGAATCGGTCATCCCGATCGTGGCCATCATCAGCGGGGAGCAGACCGGGCAGATCGCGATCGGCGCCATCATCGGAGCGCCGTTCCTGCTCGGCACGCTGGCCATGGTGCTGGTGGGGATCGCCGTGCTCGGCTTCCGGGCCCGCCGGGAGCAGCGCAACGACCTGCGCCTCGACCGCGAGACCACGCGCCGTGACCTGATCATCTTCCTGGTCTTCTTCGGCGTCGCGGTACTGCTCGGCCTGGGCGCCCCGGCGCTGCTGCGCTATCTCGCCGCCGCGGGCTTCGTGATCGCCTACGGGATCTACGCATGGCGCAGCATCGCCCGGGCAGGCTCCGCCGAGGACGAGGAGGACCCCGGGGCGCTGTACTTCGACCCGAGCAAGCGGACCCCGCCGAGCAACCTCCCGATCGTCCTGCAGGTGCTCGTCGGGCTGGGGCTGATCATCGGCGGTGCACAGTTGTTCGTCACCGAGGTCGAACAGATCGGGCACTCCTACGGGGTGCCCGCCCTGGTGCTCGCGCTGCTCCTGGCACCGTTGGCCACCGAGCTGCCGGAGAAGATCAACAGCGTGCTCTGGGTCCGTGACGGCAAGGACGCACTGGCCCTGGGCAACATCACCGGCGCGATGGTCTTCCAGTCGATGATCCCGGTGTCGGTCGGTCTGGCGTTCCTGGACTGGAAACTCTCTGCTCCGGCCCTGGTCGCGGCCGGGTGCGCACTGGCGGGTGGCGCGCTGTGCCTGGCGCTGGTCCAGCGCGGCTCGCGGTTCCGCACGCCCGCGGTGTTCAGCTGGGCCGCGCTCTACGCGGGCGCCGTCGGCTACGTTTTGGTCTCAGGCTGACAAAGCTCACGGGTGAGAGCGACCTCGGTCGCACCCCAAGGCCTGACCCGGCTCGACCCTGACCGGCTCAGCGGGGTGCGGCGAGCACCTCCAGCGCGCGATCCAGCCCGGTGAGTTCGACGACGAGCCGGGCCGGCGAACCCTCCGGGACGACCAGCCGCACCGGGCCCGGCCCCTCCTGCGCGGTGCGGGCGCATTCGAAGAGCACCCGCACGCCCGCGCTGGCGAGATGGGTCACGTCGGAGAGGTCGACGTCCACCGGCAGCACCCCGCCCCGGCTCAGCTCGGAGATCCGGTTGAGCAGCGTCGGCGCGCTGGTCGAGTCCACCGGCCCGCTCACCAGCAGGCGGGGCGGCTCACCCGGGCGGATCTCGGTGCCGAAGTCCGGCGCGGACGGCGCGAGCACGGGCTGGCGGGCCGGCGGCGAGAGGACCGCGGAATGGCGCAAGGTCCTGGCCATGGTCACGGTGGTGCCGCTCTCGGTGCGGTGCACGTCGACCGACTCCATCAGGCTGTTCATCAGCCGCAGCCCGCGGCCGCGGTGCTCCGGGTCCCGCGGCGGCGGGCGCCACCGGCCGTGGTCGGTCATCGTCACCCGCAACCGCCCGTCGCCGTCGAGCACCGCGTCGAGCCACATCCAGCCGGCCTCAGCCGAGTCCCGGTAGGCGTGCTCCACGCAGTTCGTCGCCGCCTCGATCACCGCCAGGTGCACCGCGGGCACGTCCTGCTCGCCCGCTCCCACGCCGTGCAGCCACTCGTCCAGCGCCCGGCGGATGCCGCGCAGCCACATCGCCTCCGCGGGCAGCTCGATGGCCAACGGCCGGTGCGGCTCGATCCGCATCTCGGCGGCGAGCACGGTCACGTCGTCGGAGTAACCGGACCGGGTGAGCCGCTCGACGACCACGCTGCACAACCGGTCCGCGGCGGGCCCCGGAATCGGGCTGGCCGGCGTCTCCCAGATCGCCGCCGACGCCACCGAGGCAAGATCCACCATCCCCTCGGCGATCGTCCGGCCCGGGCGCTCGACGAGGCCGTCGGTGTAGAGCAGCAGCACCTCCCCCGCGGTCATCCGCGCGGTGCGCAGCACCGGTGGGTCCGCGGAAACTCCGAGCGGCCTGCTGGGCGGCAGCGGGAGGAACCGCGTGGCCCCGCCCTGGCCGATGACCAGCGGCGCCGGATGGCCGAAGGCGCCGTACTGGATCTCCCCCACGGTCGGGTCGATCACCGCGAGGCACGTGGTGGCCGCGCGGGTCTCCGGCACCCGGACGGCATATCGGTTGAGCCGGGCGAGCGCCTCGGTGGGCAGCACACCGTCCATCAGCGCCTCGGCGAGCACGATGCGCAGTTGGCCCATCGCCGCGGTCGCCTCGGCACCGTGCCCGACCACGTCGCCGACGCTCAGCGCGACCCGGCCGCGCCCGATCGGCACGGCGTCGAACCAGTCGCCCCCTGCCGCCAGCTCCTCATCGCCGGCCAGGTAGCACGCGGCCAGCCACACCTGCGGCAGCACCGGCAGCCCGGTGGGCAGCGTGACCCGCTGCAGGGTCAGCGCGGTGTCCTCGAACGTGCCCTCCCGCGGCGCGGACTCCCCGGGGAGCGCATCGGCCAGATCGCGACCGGCGACATCGAGGGTGACGTCGACGCAGCGCGCCACCACCCCGCACACCGAGCCGTCCTCGGCCCGCCGCGGCATCAGGGTGAAGTCGAACCAGGCCTCCTCCAGCACACCGTCGCCGTCGCGGTCCACCAGCGTCCGCCACTGCCGCCCGATCAGCGGCTCGCCCGCCTCGTACACCCGGTCCAGCTGCTCGAAGAGCTGTTGACCGACCGCCTCGGGAATCGCCTCGCGGACCGGAAGGCCCAGCAGCCCGGGACGGTTGCCGACGCTGTCACGGGCCGCCCGGTTGGCGGCGACCACACGATGGTCCGGTCCGTCGAACGCCCAGACCACATCGGGGAGCGACTCGAAGCAGCCGTAGACATCGTCCGGGTCACCCGCATCAGGGGTGTGGCTCTGCGCCATCAGCTACCCCCGCGACTGCACGTGTGCATCGACCGTTGCAGGTACCACTTCGCGGTGCAATACCGGCCCACAATCCAGCAATTGAACACCCATAGCGAACCTCGGTGCCGACTCGCACCATCCGGCACGATTGTGGCCCTCCGCCAGACCTGATTTCGTGGAGG
>DASXOL010000210.1:0-3280 GCA_036494295.1 Pseudonocardiaceae bacterium | reverse complement strand
CCGACCGCCCACTGAGTGGACCAGCCCCGCTCGGCGGCATGCGCGACCAGTTCGGTCATCAGGCGCGTCTTGCCCACACCGGAGACACCGGAGAGCACCACGGCATGGGTGTCCGCCTCGACGAGTGCGGCGCGCAGCACGACGAGTTCGTTGTCCCGTCCGACGAGCCTCCACTGCGCCGCCACATGATCAGACTAGGCGGCAACCGCGGTGAGCGAGGGCATACGCGACAACAGCTGAACGACCGATCTGCGACCGAGATCGCGCGCCGGCGCGAACAGCCGAGACGAGCAGCGCGGACCGGCCTGCGGGCAGTTGAGTCGAAGGGGACTCATGACGCGGTGACCGCGCAATGGTGACCTTGAAAGCCTGCTGACACTCTGGGGGAGATCGACATGACAGAGCGTGTGACGGTAGCAGTGACCGCGTTCGACCCGATTTCACGGGCCGGGATCGCGAGCCAACTCAGATTCCGCCAGGAGGTGCAGCTCGTCGACGCCGACGACGGAGTCGTCCCGCAGGTCGCGATCGTCGTGGTGGACCGTGTCGACGACCAGGCCGCCCAGACCATCCGCGCCGCGCAGCGCAGTGGGGGCGCGCGCGTGGTGGTGGTCGCCAGCCAGGTCGAGGGGGCCGACCTGCTCGCCGCGGTCGAAGCCGGCTGCTGCGGCCTGCTCCGCCGCACCGAGGCGTCCCCGGAGCGGCTGATCACCGCCATCGACGCCGCCGCGGCCGGGGACGGCACGCTGCCCCCGGACCTGCTCGGCCGCCTCATGGCGCAGGTGGGACGCCTGCAGCGGGACGCGCTGGCGCCTCGCGGGCTGACTCCGGTGGGCATGTCCAAGCGGGAGCTGCACGTGCTGCGCCTGGTCGCCGAAGGGCACGCCACCAGCCACATCGCCCGCGAGCTGTCCTACTCCGAGCGCACCGTGAAGAACATCATCCACGACGTCACCACCCGCCTGCAGCTGCGCAACCGGGCCCAAGCGGTCGCGTACGCGGTCCGCGAAGGCCTCATCTGACCCGGCGCTTCGGTCGGTCATGCCGGCAGGATCGGGTAGTGCAGCAGCTCACCCGCCGCTGACAGCGGAACCGTCGCGTCCTCGGTGCTGACGATCACCTGGAACGGCAGCGGACGGGGACGGCCGCGCCAGTGCCAGCTGGTCGGCCGGACCCGGATGTGGCTCTGCGCGACCCCACCGGGAAACACGGTGATCCTGGAGGGCACGCAGTCCACCCGCAGCGCGGTGCCCGGATCGCGGCCGCGCAGGGTCGCCCGCACCGTGGCGTTGCCCCGGTTGGCGACCAGGAGCCGGAAGGTGGCGGAGCGCCTGCGCATCGCGCACGGAACCAGATCGAGGGCGGTGTCGGTGAACGAACCCACCTCCAGCAGTTGTTCGACCACCGACCCCGCGCCGAGCGCGGACGTGGTGAGCACCCCGAACGGCATCTGCCCGGCCCGCACGTGCGCGGCACGGGGAGGATGGAAATGCAGGGCGACCTGACCGGTGGCCTCCGGACCCAGCTCCAGTATCGGCGGGTCCAACGTCGTCCAGCTCGCCGCCGCGCCCACCACCTCGAAGGTGAAGCGGTCGGCGGTGAGGGCGAGGTTGCGCACCTGCACGTGCTCCGTGGCGTGGCAGCCGGGTTCGATCCGGATGCAGCCATCTGGGAGCAGCACTTGCGCCCGCATAACAGGAGGCTATGAGCGATGCGGACGGCTGCCACCAGTCGTTGAGGAACACCTTCGGGAAGGTTCGGCTGCCCTCTGCGGCCAGGTTCAGGTCCGTGGGCGCAACGCGAGGTGCAACGCGGCGAGCGACGCGCGGTCGCCGATGCCGAGCTTGGCGTAGACGTGATGCAGGTGGTTGCCGATGGTTCTCGGCGAGAGCACCAGCAGATCCGCGATGTCCTGGTTGGACAGACCTTCGGCGGCGAACCGGGCGATGTCCCGTTCCCGCGGGGTGAGCTGGGGCGCGTCGATGCCCGCCACCAGTGGCGTCATGGCACCCTCGCAGCCGTCCAGCAGCAGGGCCGCCTGCGTGCGCAGCCTCCGGTCGCCCGCCGCGGCACCCCGACGGCGATGCCCGTTCGCCGCCTGCACGTAGGTCTCCGCGGCGAGCAGGTCGGCGCCGGTGGCGGCGAACCAGGTGGCCACCGCCTCGAGCCGGTCCGGATCGTCGAGCACCACGGCTGCCGCCCGCTCCGCGAACGCCGCGACCAGCTCGGAGTCGACGACCTCGGCCAGCTCGTGCAGCCGGTCCACCACCAGCTCGGACGCGCCGAGGCGCACCGCGTCGTGCAGGGCGAACGCCTCGAAACCGGCGGCGTGGTTCTCCCTGGCGCAGCGGCCCGCCTCGACCACCAGTTCCACCGCGCGGTCACGATCGCCCTCGAGGACGCACACCCACGGCGCCGCCAGGTCGACCCACGGCCGCAGGAACATCTCCGCGGGCGCCGGGCATCGCTGCGCTTCGGCGAGGGCGGCGACCGCGGGCGCGCGGTGCCCGGCCAGCGCCTCGGCATGGGCCAGTTCGGCCAACAGGTGCTGACCGAACGGCGAATCAGGAAGGTAGGCGTGGACCCGCCGTCCCTCCCTGGCCCAGCGGGCGGCGGTGTGCACCCGGCCGCGCAGTCGTGCCACCTGGGCCTGCACCCCGCAGGAGAGCCGCAACGCGAAATCCCGGGCCGGTTCGGCGGTGTGGTCGTGGAACTCCGTGGCCAGCCGGGTCGCCTCGCCCAGCCGGCCCGCGAACAGCGCCACGGAGCATCGGTAGAGGCTGCGCAGCTCGGCGAGCCAGGGAGCGTCCTCGGCCCAGTCGGCGGGTTGATCCGGCGCGGCGTCGAGCGCCGCCCGCGCCTGTGCCAGCCGCCCCAGGTGGAACAGGGCCGCACCGCGCACCACGGACGCCTGGTCGGCGAGCCGCGCGCCGAGCCGGGATCGCGCCCGCAGCTCCCCGAGACAGCTCAACGCCGGGCGCACCGCTGCCCGCAGCACGTCGAACAGGCAGCTCAGCACGTCGATCTCGGCCCGCCGGGCCGGTTCACCGACGGCCTGCTTGGCGGCGCCGAGCACGGCGAACGCCTCGTCGACCCGGCGCAGGCCGAAGAACAGGTGGTACGCCCGGCCCGCCGCGTGGTCGGTCCGCTCGGCGTCCGACATCGGCAGGTGCGCGAGCGCGGCGAGCATCTCGTCGGCCTCCGCGCTGCGCTGGGCGAGCAGCAGCACCCGCCAGAGAACCGCGCCCGCCGCCATGACCGCGTGGGGCCCACCGGCCAG
>DASXOL010000209.1:0-3976 GCA_036494295.1 Pseudonocardiaceae bacterium | reverse complement strand
CCGCCCGACCCGCCTCCCCCACCACCTCCACATCCCCACTCTGCTCCAACAGATCACGCAACCCCCGCCGCACCACCTCATGGTCATCCAGCAGGAAAACGCGCAGTTTGCGGGCAGCGGCAGCGTCCTGTCCGTTGTCTTCCATACCGTGAATAGTGCCTGCTATTCGACTGCCGGCGAGGATTTCGCCGCTGCGCTCACGACTCGTGACGGTCCGCAGCCGCACCGGCGCAACCTCAACCGACGGCACGCCGCGCATCGACACCTGCCGGCCAGCTGGTTCGGGCGGCCTCCCCGCACGCCCGTTACCGGGTCAAATGCGCGGCATGGTGGGTGATCTTCTCGATGTCGCTCGCCGCGGCTTCCAGCAGCCGGTGGCTGAGCTCGGACAGCGCGCGGGACACCGCGAGCTCGTCACCGATCTCCGGCACGTTCGCGTCCGACGGGTTCAGCCGGGCCAGACCCACCCCGACGAGTCCGGTCTCGCCCCGGTTGTGCAGCCGGGCGATGGCCCGGGTCGTGTTGTCGTGTTCGTCGATCTGGACCTCGACGTCCCAGCGCTTGTTCGTGATCACGTCCGCTCCCGCTCTCCGAACCGTGCGTACCGCGCTTGACGGTGACCCCGGGGCGCCGCCGGGTGAAGGGCCTGAGGTCGGTTCGGGACAGGCCCAAGGTCTCCCTGGCGACGCGCGACAGTTCAGCCGCGGGCGTGGTCGAGCAGCAACCGGCGTTCCGCGACGGCCAGAGCGCGCCGCGCCGCGGGGGCCGCCTCGGGATCCACCGAGATCGACGTGATGCCCATCCGCACCAGGTGCTCGGCGTACTCGGGCCTGCGCGTGGGCGCCTGACCGCACAGCGAGGAGGTGATGCCGCTGCGGTGGCAGGCCGTGATGATCCGGCCGATGGCGTCCAGCACCGACTCGTCGGCCTCGTCGAACACCTCGGCGCACAGCTGCGAGTCGCGGTCCACGCCGAGCATGAGCTGGGTGAGGTCGTTGGAGCCGATCGAGACCCCGTCGACGCCGAGCCCGGCGTAGGCCGGGATCCAGTACGCCGACGAGGGCACCTCGGCCATCACCCAGCGGTGCAGCCCGCGCTGGCGCCCGAGCGGGCCTGCGTCCACCAGCTCCAGGCAGGCCTCCAGCTCCCACCGGGTGCGCACGAACGGCAGCATCAGGTGCAGGTTCGGGCTCTGCTCCCGTACCCGGGCCAGCGCGGCCAGCTCCAGCGCGAAGATCTCCGGCTCGCGGACGTACCGGTAACAGCCACGGAAGCCGAGCATCGGGTTCGCCTCGACCGGCTCGTGCTCCTCGCCGCCGGCCAGCGCCCGGAACTCGTTGCTGCGGAAGTCGGTGCTCCGGTAGACGACCGGACGCGGCGCGAAGGCCAGCGCGATCCGCAGCAGCCCGGCGGCCAGCCGGTCCACGAACTCGGTGGCCCTGCCCTGCGCGACCAGCTGTTTCGGGTGCTCGCCGCCCAGCGCCGTGGTGAGCAGGAACTCCGCGCGCAGCAGCCCCACACCGTCCACCGGGGTCGCGGCGACCTGCTCGGCCCGGTCGGGCAGCGCGAGGTTGACGTACAGCCGCGTCCCGGTCGCCTCGGCCTGCGCGGGCTCCTCGTCCCGCGGCCTGGCCTGCGCCGCCGGGACCGCCGCGGGCGACTCGCGCGCACCGGCGTAGACCGCGCCGCGGGCGCCGTCGACGGTCACCGTCTGCCCGGTGTGCAGGACCCGGGTGGCCGAGCCGGCGCCCACCACGGTGGGCAGCCCGAGTTCACGGCCCACGATCGCGGCGTGACAGGTGACGCCCCCGCCGTCGGTGACCAGCGCGGCCGCCCTGCGCATCACCGGCAGCCAGTCCGGGGTGGTCATCGGCGCCACCAGCACCTCACCCGGCTGCAGCGGCTTGGCCCTGGCCGGGGTGTCGACCACCCGGACCGCCCCGGTCGCCCAGCCGGGCGCCGCGGCCAGCCCGGTGACCACCGGGTCGTCCGCCGGGCGGGCCAGGGTGGTGATCGGCCGGGTCTGCACCAGCTGAAACCGGCCGGCCGCCAGCGTCCACTCGACGTCCTGCGGTGTGCCGTAGTGGCGTTCCACGGCGAGGACCAGCCGGGCCAGCTCGTCGATCCGCTCGTCGGTGAGCACCCGGCTGCGCGCCTGGTCCGGGCTCAGCTCGAGGCGCACCGGCCCGACGCCCGGCCGGGTCACCACCCGGTGCGTCTTGTACCCGGTGCGGGCCTCGCGCAGCCGCACGCCCTGCTTGTCCAGCACGTAGCGGTCCGGCGTGAGCTCCCCGCCCACCACCACCTCACCGAGCCCGAACGCGGCTTCGATCACCAGCACCGAGGTGTCACCGGTGGCCGGGTCGGCGGTGAACGCCACCCCGGAGCATTCCGCGTCGACCATCTGCTGCACGACCACCGCGACCGCGGGTTCGCCGGTGAGCGCCCGCTGCGTCCGGTAGGCCAGTGCGCGCGGGCCGAACGCCGAGGCCCAGCACTCGCGGACGGCCTGCAGCAGCGCGGGCTCGCCCTCGACGCCGAGCAGGGTGCGGTTGACCCCGGCGAAGGACGCGTCCGCGCTGTCCTCGCCGGTGGCCGAGGACCGGACCGCGACCGGGCCGCCGCCCAGCTCGCGGTAGCGGTCGAGCACCGCGTCCCGCAGGCCCGCGGGCAGCGCCACGGTGGCGACCTGCTGCTGCAGTCGCCCCGCCAGCGCCTCCAGCGCGTCGGAGTCGGTGCCCGCCACCGCGCTCGCCAGTTCCTCGGCCAGGCCCGCGTCGTGCACGGCGCGCAGGTACGCCTGCGCGGTGATCACGAAACCCGGCGGCACGCGGAAGCCCGCTCCGGCCAGCTCACCGAGGTTCGCGCCCTTGCCGCCCGCGACCGCGGCGTCCGCGCCACCCAGGTCCGCCAGTGCGACCACCGTGGAGCCGAGGGTCAGCGTGTCAGTCACCTCAGCCTCCGCTCTTTTCAGCCTGTTCAGAACGTGGCGCGTGCACCGTGGAGCACGTCGTCACAGGCCTCGCTGAGCTGGTCGGCGGAGTAGGACCAGGCCCGGTGGGCCAGTTCGGCGGGGAAGCAGGCCCGCTGGTGCGCCACGGTGGACACCAGGGCGACCGGGACCCCGGCTCGGATCGCGCACACCGCGCCGAACTCGCGTGCGGTGAGATCCGGCTGGAAGCCGCGGACGTCGACCACCAGGTCGACCGGACGCGAGTCGTCTAGCGGGCACCCGGTGCCTTCGGACACCGCGCGGCACATCCCCCCGTCGCCATGACAGGTGCTCACCTGATGCCCCATGGCACGCAGCTCCGCCACCGCCGTATCCGACTCGCCGAAGATCGCCTCGGTTACCAGCACGTGCATCGGACACCTCCTTGCGCTGCCGGAACCAGCCTGCCCACGATCGCGGGTACCGGTGAGGGCCGGACGTCCCCGGCGCCAGGGCCGTCCGGCGCGCTTTCGGGTCTGGAGCTGTTTGCTCGTCGTCGCCGCGCGGATGACCGTGCGGCCGAGTGGGTCGCTGACCCTCTGGCAAGCGATACCCGCTCGCACGCGGGCGCGTGGGGGCATTGTGGTGTTGCGGTCAGAAGCGCGGGACCATGTGGAACCGCGTCACTGCGGTCACGACCATGACTGCGGGCCATACCAGCCACCACCAGGGCAGCACACGGCCTCTCACGAGGCCTGCTACTAGCAGCAGATCCACGAACGCCACCAGGGCGCCGAGGCTCGACGCCCAGAGAGCCCCGTCAACCGCGTCGGTATCAGCCGGCCCGGACGGCTGGGGTGTTGACCAGGCGAGGACCACGAAGTATCCCGACAGGCTGTCGAGCGCGAGTACTGCGCCGGCGCTGATCATGCTGCTTGCCCGTCGGAGTCGACCGGGCCGGACGGTGTATGTGGTCACGTCAGCTCGATTCGCTGGCCGTCCGGGGTGACGGTGAATCGCCATCGGTCGGCCGCAGGCCGGCCC
>DASXOL010000208.1:0-5937 GCA_036494295.1 Pseudonocardiaceae bacterium | reverse complement strand
ATCCGTGAGCGCGCCGAGCGCAACGAGCGGGTGCTGGTCACCACGCTGACGAAGAAGATGGCCGAGGACCTCACCGATTACCTTCTCGAACAGGGTGTCCGGGTGCGCTACCTGCACTCGGAGGTCGACACCCTCAAGCGGATCGAGCTGCTGCGCGACCTGCGGCTGGGGGACTACGACGTCCTGGTCGGCATCAACCTGCTCCGCGAGGGGCTCGACCTGCCCGAGGTGTCGCTGGTGGCGATCCTTGACGCCGACAAGGAAGGCTTCCTGCGCAGCGAGACGTCGCTGATCCAGACGATCGGACGAGCCGCGCGGAACGTGTCCGGCCAGGTGCACATGTACGCCGACCGGGTGACCGACTCGATGCAGCGGGCGATCGACGAGACCAACCGGCGTCGGGCCAAGCAGATCGCCTACAACACCGAGCGCGGGCTGGACCCGCAGCCGTTGCGCAAGCGGATCAACGACATCCTGGACCGGGTCTACGCCGAGGCGGACGACACCGAGAGCGGCGTGGACGTCGGCGGCTCGGGCCGCAACGCCTCGCGGGGCAAGCGGGCCGCGGGCGAGCCGGGAGGCGGCCGGGGCAGCGCCGGGGTGCTGGTCGACCGGGACACGTCGTCGATGCCCAGGGCGGAACTCGCCGATCTCGTGCAGCAGCTCACCGACCAGATGATGGGCGCGGCGCGGGAACTCCAATTCGAGCTCGCGGCGCGGCTGCGCGACGAGATCGCCGACCTCAAGAAGGAACTGCGCGGCATGGACGCCGCAGGCCTTCGCTAGTAAGGGGCTCTTCAAGAGCCACAAACCCCGCTCTCGGGCGCCTCAAACAGCCACAAACCCTGCTGGGTTGCGGGGCTGTGCGAGGGAGCAGAGGCGCAGTCCGCGCGTGGGGTTTGCGGCACTTAGCGGCAGCCACAGGTGGGGTTTGTGGCTCTTGAAGAGCCCCGAACGGTGCCAGGATGGCGGGGATGAGCGAGGACGCGCCGGTTCTGCGGCGGCTGCTGGACGTGGTGCTCCAACTCGGCGCCGAGCGGCGTAGCGAGCCGGTGCTGCGCAGCATCGTGGACGCCGCCCGCGAGCTTGCCGGGGCGCGCTACGCCGCGATCGGCGTACCTGACGGCGACGGCGGTTTCGCGCAGTTCTTCACCGCCGGCGTCGATTCGGCGACCTGGGCCAGGATCGGTGCGCTCCCGCGTACCCACGGGATGCTCGGCGTGCTGGTGGCCCGCCCGGAGGTGGTTCGGCTCAAGGACATCCGCGACGATCCGCGATTCGTCGGTTACCCCCACGCGCATCCGGTGATGCGCTCCTTCCTCGGCGTCCCGATCATGGCGGGCGGCGACGTGGTGGCCGCGCTGTACCTGGCGGAGAAGGCCGGCGCGGCCGAGTTCACCGCGGCCGATCAGGAGCTGGTGGAGACGCTGGCCGGGCACGCGGCGCTGGCCGTCGTCAACGCGCAGCGCCAGGAACGGCTGCGCGAGCTGTCGATCGCGGGGGAGCGCACCCGGATCGCCCGCGACCTGCACGACTCGGTGACCCAGACGCTCTTCAGCCTCACCCTCGCCGCCGAGTCCGCCGCCACCGTCGCGGAACCGGACTCCCCGGCGCAGCCCCACCTGGACCGGGTCCGGGCGTTGTCCAGAACCGCGGTGGACGAGCTGGCCGCGCTGGTCGACACCCTTCGCCCGCCCGACCTGGACCGGGAGGGGGTGGGTGCCGCGCTGCGCAAGCGGATCGACCTGCTCCGCGCGGTGCACGACGTGCCGATCCTGCTGGACGTGCACGGCCGGGGAGCCGGGCGCGCGGGCGAGGTGGATCGGGAGGTGCTCAAGGTGGCGAACGAGGCGATCGGGAACGCCCTGCAGCACGCTGAGCCGACGGAGGTGCGGGTGCGCCTGGAGCTCGACGGGGCTGCGCGGCGCCTGCAGGTCTGCGACGACGGGCGCGGGTTCGACCTCGCGACGACCGTGCGCGCGTCGCGGCGGCTCGGCCTGGCCAGCATGCGGGAGCGCGCCGAGGCGATCGGCGGCGTGCTGCGGCTCGACACCGAGCCCGGCGCGGGCACCACGGTGACCTTGGAGGTGCCCGCTGGCTGAGCTGATCCGGCTGCTGCTCGTCGACGACCACGAGATGGTCCGCACCGGCCTGCGTACCTTCCTGGAACTGCAGGACGACATGGAGGTGGTCGGTGAGGCGGGCAGCGGCGAGCGGGCACTGGCCCTGGTCGCCGCCCTGCGGCCCGACATCGTGCTGCTCGACCTGGTGCTGCCCGGCATGAGCGGGGTGCAGACCGCGCAGCGGCTCCGCGAGCAGCACCCCGACGTGAAGGTCGTGGTCCTCACCTCGTTCTCGGGGCAGGAGTCGGTGCTGCCCGCGGTGCGCGCGGGCGTGGCGGGCTATCTGCTGAAGGACGTGGGGCCGGCCGAACTGGCCACGGCGTTGCGGTCGGTGCACGACGGCGGTGCGCCGCTGCACCCCCGCGTCGCGGCGACGGTGATGCAGTCGGTCACCGAGCGCGACCCGCTGACCGCGCGGGAACGCGAGGTGCTGCGGCTGATCGGGCGCGGCTTGTCCAACCGGCTCATCGCCCGCGAGCTGGTGCTCTCGGAGAAGACCGTCAAGGCGCACGTGAGCGGCGTCCTCGCCAAGCTCGGCGTGGCCGACCGCACCCAGGCGGCGCTGATGGCGGTGCGCGACGGCCTGGTCGACCAGTCCGACGCCTGATCCCCGGGTCCTAGGACCAAGGTCGGAGCGGGGTCGCTGCCGCGGCCCGAGGGCGTGATCGCCACCGCGGACGACCGTGGAGGCATGCCAAACGCACTGATAACCGGAGCATCCAAAGGGTTGGGCCGTGCCCTGGCGGCCGGCCTCGCCGCCGACGGGTGGCGCGTCGTCGTCGACGCCCGGTCGGCGACAGCCCTCCAGGAGGCCGTCGCCGGATGGCCGACCGCGACAGCCATTCCCGGTGACGTGACCGACGATCGCCACCGGCAGGAGCTGGTCGCGGCGGCCGGGACCCAGCTCGACCTGCTGGTGCTCAACGCCTCCTCGCTCGGTCAGACGCCACTGCCCGCGCTGTCCGGCTACCGGGGCGACGAACTGCGTGCGGCGCTGGAGACCAACGCGGTGGCGCCGCTGTTGCTGGTGCAGCACGCACTGCCCGCGTTGCGTGCGGCCCGCGGACGGATCCTGGCGATCAGCAGCGACGCCGCGGTCGAGGGCTACCCGGGCTGGGGCGGGTACGGCGCCGCCAAGGCCGCGCTCGACCAGCTGATGCGGGTGCTCGCCGCCGAGGAGCCCGACCTGCGGGTGTTCGCCGTCGATCCCGGTGACATGCGCACCGCCATGCAGGCCGACGCGAGCCCGGGGGCGGACCTGAGCGACCTGCCACCACCGGAAGAGGTGGCGCCCCTGCTGCGAAGGTTGATCGACGAGCCGCTGCCCAGTGGCCGCTATTCGGTGACCGAGCTGGTGGCGGCATGAGGGCCGCCACGAAGGCGCTCACCCAGGCACTGCCCCCGGAGCTGATCGCCACCCGGCCACCGGAGACCAGGGGCGTGCCGCGGGACCGGGTCCGGATGCTGGTCGCCACGGCCGACGGCCTGGCCCACCACACCGCGGCCGACCTGCCGCGCGTCCTGCGGGCCGGTGACCTGCTGGTGCTCAACACCTCCGACACGCTGCCCGCGGCGCTCACCGGCGTCACCTCCGGCCGCGAACGCGTGGAGGTGCACCTGTCCACGCTGGATCCGGCCGCCGGGCAGACTTATCCCGCCGCGCTGGCCGCGACGGCCTCGCACTGGTTGGTGGAGGTGAGGACTCCCGGGCCGCCCGGCGGTGAGCCCTCGCCGGCGAACCGTGCCGGGACGAGCATCCGGCTCACCGGCGGCGGGCTGGTGGAGCTCGGCAGCTCCGCGCCCGAGGGCCTGGCCGTGTCCCGTCTGTGGCGCGGCCGGCTGCACACGCCGCAACCGCTGGGCCACTGGCTCGCCGAACACGGCGCGCCGATCCGGTACCACTACGTGACGGCGTCCTGGCCGCTGTCGTTCTATCGCACCGAGCACGCCGACACCCCCGGCAGCGCGGAGATGCCCAGCGCCGGACGGCCGCTCACCCGGCGGCTGCTGCGCAGGCTCGCGGTGCGCGGGGTGCAGGTGGCGCCGGTGGTGCTGCACACCGGGGTGTCGTCGGCCGATGCCGGGGAGCCGCCCTACGACGAGTGGTTCTCGGTGCCCGTTGCGACCGCCAGGGCGGTGCGCGAAGCGCGGGCGGAAGGCCGGCGGGTGATCGCCGTCGGCACCACGGTGGTCCGCGCGCTGGAGTCGGCGGTGGACGGCACCGGGACGGTGCGCCCCGCCGCCGGCTGGACGGGGCTGGTGATCACCCCGCGGCGCGGCGTCGCCACGGTGGACGGGCTGCTCACCGGCTGGCACGAACCGCGGGCGTCGCACCTGCTCATGCTGGGTGCCATCGCAGGAGAGGAACTGCTGGGCGCCTCCTACGCCGAAGCGCGACGAGCCGGCTACCGGTGGCACGAGTTCGGCGATCTGCACCTCATCGTGCCGGGCCACTCACGGTAGGAGCATGGTCACCGGAGCGGGCATCGACCGCCGCAAAGGGCCACCAAGCCTGGTTGGGGACAAAGCCGGGGTTTGCGGCACTTAACGGCGGCCAGGACCGGGGTTTGTGGCTCTTGAAGAGCCACAAACGGGCGCACCCGGCAGGAACATGGTCGCGGGGCGGCGATAAGGCCACAATGGAGGATTCCGTAGTCGTCCGGAAGGTGGCGCGCCCGTGTCCTCGCCAGCAGACCTCCGCACTGCCCGCTTCGGTGACGGCCTCTCGGTCGATCCCGATCTCCTCGACGCGGCGGGATCTGCCGTGACCCAGGCCCTCGCGCCGCTCGACGGGCAACGCCCCGATCTGGTCGGCGTGTTCGTGTCCGGCGCCGACCCGGACGCGGTCGAGGCGGCCGGGTTGCGGGCGATGGAGCTGGCCGGGGCGCGCACCGTGGTGGGGTGCAGCGCGGGCGGGGTGATCGGCAACAGCCGCGGAGTGGAGCACGCGTCCGCGGTCAGCGTGTTCGCGGCCTGCCTCCCCGGTCTGCGGTGCACCCCGTTCCGGCTCGAACTGCTGCGCACCGCCGAGGGGGTCGCCGTCGCCGGGATGCCGGACCGCGAGGAGGACGACGGGGTGGCGATCCTGCTCGTGGACCCGGCCACCTTCCCGGTCGCGGCCTTCCTGCAGCGCGCGAACGACGACTTCGCCGGCCTCGCGTTCACCGGCGGGGTGGCCAGCGGCCACGGCTACACGGGTAACGCTCGGTTGTTCATGGACGGGGAGGTCGTGCACGGCGGAGCGGTCGGCCTGCTGCTCGGCGGCGACGTCACGGCGCGCCCGGTGGTGAGCCAGGGGTGCCGTCCGTTCGGACCGCCGATGGTGGTCACCAAGGCCGAGGGCAACGTGCTGCTGGAACTGGCGGGCACGCCCGCGTTGACCAAGCTCGAGCAGATCGTGGCTGAACTCGACCCCGGCGAGCGCCAGGCCGTGGCGCACGGGCTGAACATCGGCGTCGTGATGGACGAGTACGCCATGGAACACGAGCGCGGCGACTTCCTGATCCGGCCAGTGGTGGGCGCCGACCGGGAACAGGACGCCATCGCCATCGGCGAGGTGGTCGAGGTGGGGCGGACGGTCCGCTTCCAGGTCCGCGACGCCGCGGCCGCCGAGGAGGACCTCGACGAGATGTTCGCCCAGTTCCGCACGGAGGCGGGTCGCGCGGGGGGCGCGCTGCTGTTCTCCTGCAACGGGCGGGGGCGGGCCATGTTCCCCAGCGCCGACCACGATGTGCTCGCCGTGCGCGAGGGTCTCGGCGCCACCGGGGTGGCCGGGTTCTTCGCCGCCGGCGAGATCGGGCCGGTCGCGGGCCGC
>DASXOL010000207.1:0-8270 GCA_036494295.1 Pseudonocardiaceae bacterium | reverse complement strand
GTCTGCGAGCAGACCGCGGAGCGCACCCCTTCCAGCCCGGAGAGCATCGCCATGGCGAAGGTGGTGGACCCGAAGCAGTGCGCCACCACCTGCACGCTCGGGGCTCCGGTCACCGCGCGCACCGTGGCCACCGCGGCCGGGTAGTCGTAGCGCGCGATGTCGTCGCCGGTGAAGCGGCGCAGGGCGGCGGGCAGCTCGATGCTGGCCCGGAAATCGAGCAGCCAGACGTCGTAGCCGTGCGCGTAGAGGTACTCCAGCAGGTTCGTCTCGATGGTGTCGATCGCGAAGATCCGGCTGGAGACGCCGAGTCCGTGCGCGAGGATCACCGGGCCGCGCGAGCCGCCGCGGTAGCGGGTGAGCCGCAGCGCGACGCCGTCGTCGGTGGTGAACGGATGGATCTCGGGCGGACCGACGCGCAGCGGCCGCTTCTTGCGCGGCGGCGCGGCGACGTCGAACCGGTCCGGCGGGCGGGCCACCCCGCCGTAGACGTCGAACAGCGAACCCGCGAAGAACCGGCCGAACCGCGCCGTGGCCGCGAGTCGCTGCGTCGTGCTCGTGGCGCCGCGCACCTGCAGGGTGGTGAGCTGGGTCAGGAAGTCCTCGGGGCGGATCCGCAGTATGCCCCGCGCCGCCACCGGCCCCTGGTCGGTCTCGCCGTGGTGGACCGTGACGTACAGCGTGGTGGTGTCCGGCCAGATGTCGAGGCCGCGGTCGTCGTGGATGGTCTTGAACCCGGTGAAGAAGAAGGTCCGGCCGTCCTCGGTGGTGAGCTTCATCCGGTAGCGCATCTCGCGCCCGTCCGGCCGCTCCGGGTCGTCGACCAGGAGGTTGAACACGCCTTCGGTCGCGGTGATCGGCTCGGGCGAGAGCACCGGAGCCACCACGGTGCCGAGCATGCGCGCGGTCGCGGCCGGATCGGCCAGCATGCCGTCGAGGTCCTCGCTGATGATGGTCAGCGTGAAGGTGAACGGCGAGTCGAGCTGCTCACCGCGCTCGGCGGCGTCCTGGAAGGTGTCGGCAGGCTCGGTGCCGATCCAACCGGTCATCGTCTCGCTGAACTGGATGCCCAGCTTCTGCGCCACGGTCGGGCGCGGCGCCGAGGGCAGTGCGTAGTCGATCTGCCAGCCCCGGTCCCCGGCCAGCAGCGCGACGCACCGCTCGGCCAGCGCCGAGATGGTGAGCAGCGGGTTGACCCCCAGCGGCCGGGGTATCACCGAGCCGTCGCAGACGTACAGGCCCTCGTGCACCTCGCCGCTCCGCGGCCCGGCGAACACCTGGCCCTTGTGGTTGACCACGCCGCCCCCGGCGTCCTCGGCCATCACGCAGCCACCCAGCGGGTGCACCGTGACCAGCCGCTCGCCCAGCAGCTTGTTCCAGATCGGCGAGGTCAGGTAGGTGCCGCCGAGCGGTACGGTCGCCCGCTGCAGCGCCTCGCTGATCCGCTCGAAGACGGGCTGGCTGCCCACCTTCGGCCAGTGGATACGCAGCCGGTCGTGCTCCAGCACGGCCTCGCCGTCGCCGTCGTCGTGCGACATCACCAGGTAGGTCTGGGTGTTCTGGACCGCACCCCGGTAGGGGCCCAGCACCAGGCTCTCCCATTCCCGGGTGACCTCCTGGATCCGGTCCTGCCAGCCGCGGTCGGTGTCGACGCCGGTCGCCCTGGCCACCGCGGCCATGCTGGCGGGCAGGTAGTCGGCGAGCGCGCCGGGGATGGAGCCCTCCTCGATCACCATCCCGTGTTCCAGCTCGACCTGGTCCCTGTCGTCGATCACACCGGTGATGCACGGACCGACCGGGTCGAGGTCGCCACCGCTGCGCCGGCCCCACCCGATGCCGTTCACCTCCTGGTCGCTGTTGTAGCTGAACGCCAGCACGTCACCGTTCCCGGTGAGCCTGCGGCCGAGGTGGCCGGACAGCGCCAGCCCGTTCGACGCGGAGCGCAGCAGGATCTCGGTGGAGCCCAGCGTGCCCGCGGCCAGCACGACGACCTCGGCGCGCAGGAACAGTGGCGGCGCGTCGAAGCGCTCCCGTCCGGTGTCGAGCAGCTGGTAGTGCACCAGCCAGCCATCGCCGTCGTCGCCGCGTTCCAGGTACCGGACCGCGACCCCGGTGAAGATCCGGGCGCCGTGGTTGTGCGCGTCGGGCAGGTAGTTCATGAGCACGGTGTTCTTGGCCCCGACGTTGCAGCCGGACACGCAGTCCCCGCACAGGTTGCAGCCGCGCTGCTCGACGCCGACGTGGTTGACGTGGTCGTCGAACGTCACGTTGATCGGCAGCCTGCGGAACCGTCCGGGCAGCGCCGCGGCCGATGACTCCAGCGCCTCGAGCTTCTTCAGCGCGACCACCCGGTCCGGCAGCGGCGTCGGCTTGAGCATCTCCTCGGCCCGCCGGTAGCCGTCCTGCACCAGGGTGCCCAGGTCGGCGCGCAGCGCCTGCGGCCACCGGTCGTCGGCGAAGACACGGTCGTCGGCTCGCAGGCTCACATTGGCGTTGACCAGCGAGGTTCCGCCCAGTCCGCAGCCCTGGAAGACGTTGAGGTCGTCGTTGACCCGCATGTCGTACAGCCCGGTGCGGCGCCCGACATGACCGTCCGGGCCGTCGATCTGGATCTCCTCGAGGGCCTCGGGGCCCGAGTCCGGGTACTCCCCGGGCTGCCACTCCTTGCCCCGCTCCAGCAGGCACACCTGGCGGCCCGCCCGCGCCAGCCGGGACGCCGCGATGGCACCCCCGTAGCCCGACCCGATGACCACCACCTCGTATCGGTCGGACAGTTCCTCGACCGGCGACGACAGCCGCACCACCATGAGAGCCCCACCCTCTCCCGCAACCCGCGGGCCAGCACACTGAGGAGAACGATCAACGCGCGTTGAATACATCGCCGGTTCGGCACTTTCCGCTACGGCTCGCACGGGAGTTAGGCTTGGCGTTCGGGGAGCGATTCGAGGGGCCGATCCGGGAGGCACAGTGGCAGGCCGCGCGCACCGTTCCAGCCGGATATCGGCACGGCGCCCGGCAGGCGAGCTCGAAGCAGAGGTGCTGGCGACGTTGTGGGCGGCCGAGGAGCCGACCACCACCGCGGGCGTGCGGCAGGCCATCGGCCGCGACCTGGCGTACAACACGGTGCAGACCGTCCTGGTTCGGCTCTACGAGAAGGGTCTGGTCGGCCGCGCCGCCGACGGACGGCGACACACCTACTTCCCGGTGAAGCAGTCCGAGGAACTCGCTGCCGAGCAGATGCAGGCGTTGCTGAGCCGGGGGCCCGACCGCCAGGCGGTGCTCCAGCGGTTCGCGAGCTCGCTGCCGATCGAGGACGCACGCGCGCTCATGGCCATCCTGCGACGGCTACGGTGATGACGCGCCGATGACCGTCAGCGTCTACGTTCCCGCACTGCTCTCGCTGTTGCTCGCGGCGATGAGCCGCATGGTGGCCGGGCGAATCGCACCGGCACGCACCGCGGCCGTGGTGGTGGCGGCCGGGTTGTGCGCCTCCGCCGCCGCGTGGGGCCTGGTGCTGCTGGCCGCCACCCTGCTCGGCAACACCGCGCTCGCCGAGCAGGAGGCCAGCGAACGCGGCGTGCAGCTGCAGGACCCGGTGCCGGAGTTCATCGGCGTGGCGTCCGCCGCGCTGCTGGTGTTGGGCGCGGTGCGGCTGGTGCGGGTGGTGCGCAGTCGCCGGGCGACCGGGCGCGAGCTGCGCGGGATCTGCGACGCGTGCGGTCACGGGGAGCTGGCCGTGGTGGCGATGGACGCCCCGCACGCCTTCGCGGTGCCGGGCAAGCTGGGACAGCCGGGCCGGATCCTGGTCACCCGCGGGCTGCTCTCGATACTCGACGGCGACGAGCGGCGGGTGGTGCTGGCCCACGAGCGCGCCCACCTCATGCGGCGCCACCACTGGCTGCGGGCCGCCACCGAGATCTGCGCCGCGGTGATCCCGGTACTGATCCCGGTGCGCACCGCGGTCGCCTATCTGGTCGAGCGCAGCGCCGACGAGCACGCCGCCGCGGTGACCGGGAGCCGTGAGCTGGTGGCGCGGGCACTGGCCAAGGCGGCGCTCGCGGGTGCCCACCCGGGCCCGCCCGGTGCGCTGCCGTTCAGCGGCTGCGACGTCTCGGCGCGGGTCGCCGCGCTGCGCACCGGACCACCGCGGCCGGATCCGCTGGTGCCCGGTGGGGTGCTCGCGCTCGGGCTGACCACCAATATCGCGGCGGCTCAGGCCACCATCGCGTTCTTCCAGCTCATCTACTGGTTGTGGCCGACCTGAGCGGAGCCGTCAGCAACTCGGCGCCCAGCGCGCCCGCGTGGTCGGCGACGATCTCGGCCAGCGTGCGGCGGGCCCGCCAGCCGACCGCGGCGCGAATGCTGTCCACCGCGGCCACCGCCACCGCCGGATCGCCGTCACGGCGGGCCGCCATCGTCGGGCTGATCGGCTCGCCGACCACCTGCTGCACCTCGGTGAGCACCTGCAGCACCGAATGCCCCTCGCCGCTGCCGACGTTGAAGGCGACAGCCGCGCCCGCGGACCTGCCGTTGCCGGGCTGCTCCAGCAGCGGCAGTACCGCCAGGTGGGCCTCGGCGACGTCCTGCACGTGCACGTAGTCCCGCACGCAGGTGCCGTCGGGGGTCGGGTAGTCCGAGCCGTAGACCACCGGCGCCACGCCGGCGACGGCGCTGCGCCAGACCATGCTGATGAGCGACTTTCCGTTGACGTCGGCCAACTGTGGGCGGGCCGCGCCGCCCACGTTGAAGTAGCGCAGCGCCACGGAGCGCAGTCCTTCGGTGCGGGCCTGCTCGGCGAGCAGCCGCTCCCCGATCTGCTTGGTCCGGCCGTAGGGGCTCATCGGGGCGTCCGCCATGTCCTCGGTGAGCGGATGCGGGCCCGCCTGGCCGTACACCGCCGCCGACGACGAGTAGACGATGCGGTGGACCCCGGCCACCTGCATCGCGGCCAGCACGGTGCGCAGGCCGTCCACATTGGTCCGGTGGTAGCCGGCCGGGTCGGCGAAGGACTCCGCGACGTCCTTGCGGGCGGCGGCGTGGACGACCCCTTCCACGTCGTGCCTGCGCATGGTGTCGACCAGCAGCCCGGAGTCGAGAACGCAGCCCGCCACGAAGGGCACTCCGGCGATCCGGTCGGGGAACCCGGCGGACAGGTCGTCGACCACCACGACACGCAGGCCGGCGGCGCGCAGCGTAGCGACCACATGGGCGCCGATATAGCCCGCACCACCGGTGACCAGCCAGCTTCGCGCCGCGTTAACCGTCGGCCCACCAACCCTTGGCCCAGTAGTCATCGGCCGGTCTCCCTGTGGATCGTCACGTCGGTCATCATCCGCTAGTCTCTTACACGCTGTAGGAGACAGCCTGACACAGCGGCGCGCCGCCAGAGATAGGTGGGGACGGAATGGCTCGACGTACAGCACGGACGAATACCCGGGTTATGGTGATCTCGGGCAGCGTCGGAGCGGGCCATGACGGCGCCGCCGACGAGCTGATCACCAGGCTGCGCGCGCTCGGGGTCGAGACGGACCGCCGCGACTTCCTCGACGCCGTACCCGGGTTCTGTCGATACGTGCTGCGGGACGGCTACGAGTTCAGCGTCGGCTACGTGCCGATCTTCTTCGACTGGCTCTTCGCCCACCTGGAGCGTCCCGGCTTCGTGCAGAAGGTGACGCTGGGGCTGTGCCGCTACGCGCGCCGCACGGTGCGGTCCTGGGTGGGTGAGCACACCGTGGTGGTGTCCACCTACATGCTGGCCAGCCAGACCCTCGGGCAACTCAAGGCGGCGGGCGAGATCGACGCCACGCTGGTGACCTTCCTGACCGACCCCGCGGTGCACCGGATGTGGGTGCACCCCGCGATCGACCACCACGTGACGGTGACCGAGGCGACCGCCCGGATGGGCAGGCTCGTCTACCAGACCCCGATGCAGGCCGTGGGCGGGCTGGTGTCGGCCCGGTTCACCAAGACCGATCCGGACGCCCGTGACCGGCTGCGCGCCGAGCTGGGGCTGGCCGGGGACAAGCCGGTCGCGCTGGTGGTGGCGGGCTCGCTCGGGCTCGGCGAGGTGGTGCAGACGGTGCGCGAGATCAGCGCCTCCGGGGTGGCCCAGGTGCTGGCGCTGTGCGGGCGCAACGAGCGGCTGCGGGCGGACCTCGGCAGCCAGGACGGCGTGGTCGCGCTCGGCTGGCGCGACGACGTGCCCGATCTCATGGCCGCGTCCGACGTGCTGGTGCACAACGCGGGCGGGCTGTCGCTCACCGAGGCGCTGTCCGCCGGGCTGCCCGCCGTGACGTTCCGCCCGATCCCTGGCCACGGGGTGGCCAATGCCGAGGTGCTGGCCGATGCCGGGCTGGCGCCGTGGCCGAAGACCGAGGCGGAGCTGATCGAGGTGATCCAGGCGCAGGCGGCCGTCCGCAGCGATCCCGCCCATGTGGTGCGCCGCCAGGACACCGCCGCACTGGTGCTCGAGTTGCTGGCCGAACGCGACGACTCCCGTTTCGTCGAACGGCCCGCCTGAGCGCCGGGGTTCACCCACCGAGATGATCCCGGAGTGCGACCACCGGGCAGTCCAGCCGCTCGGTGAGTTCGGCCAGCAGCGGCAGCGCCGCCACGGTGGACCGCCAGCTGCCCGCGACCTCGGCGGCGCAGTCGGAATCGTGCAGCAACACCGTGCCGCCCGCCCGGAGCTGACCGGTGACCGTCTCGGCGACCCGCGCGGCGCTCGCGCCGGTCCAGTCCCGGCCCCACGCGGTCCACAGCACCGGGCGCAGTCCGGCTGTGCGGGCGGCGGCCAGCGAGCCGAGCGTGAACACCCCGTAGGGCGGCCGGAACCAGCGCGGCCGGGTGCCGGTCGCCGCCCCAACCAGCTCGGCGGCGCGGGCCACGTCCCTGGTGACGTCGACGGCGCCACGGGCCAGGTGGTTGCGGTGGGTGTGGCCGTGCACCGCGGCCTCGTGCCCGGCGTCGACCACCCGCGCCGCCAGCTCCGGGTAGCGGCGGACCTGGGTGCCGAGCATGAAGAAGGTGGCCTGCCAGCCGAGCCGGTCCAGCGCGTCGAGGACCCGCGGGGTGCCTTCCGGGTCCGGCCCGTCGTCGAAGGTCAGCGCGATGCTGCCGGCACCGCCCCGGCCCGCCAGCGCGGGAAACACCGCACCGCGCAGCTGCCGGGACCGCAGCAGCGCGGGCGCGGCCCAGCAGGCCAGCGCCAGCGTGCCCGCCGCCGCGCCGATGGTGGTCTTCCGGCCTGTCCTCACGGTGACGAAGTCTGCCAGTACACCTACGGAATGTAGGCTCGACACATAGTGCTGACCGTTCTGCTGTCGCTGCTGGCCGCGGTGTGCTTCGGGGTCGCCTCGGTGCTCCAGCACCACGGCGCCAACCGCGCGCCCCGCCGTTTCCCCTTGCATCCCGGGCTGCTCGCCGATGTCGCGCAGCAGCCCTGGTGGCTGGTGGGCGTGGTGGCCGAGATCGTCGGCGTGGTGTTGCACATGCTGGCGGTGAACGTCGGCGACCTCTCTGTGGTGCAGCCGCTGCTCACCGTCGGCCTGGTGGTGGCGCTGCCGCTGCAGGCCTTCTTCGGCCGCCGGGTACGGCGCCGCTCGCTGGTGGCCGCCGCGCTGGTGGTGGCCGGGCTCGCCCTCTTCCTCTGGGTGCGGCCCACTGCCGAGGGCCGGATGCCGCAGACCTTCCACCAGTGGGCACCGGGGCTCGCGCTGGCCGCCGGAGTGGGCCTGACCATGCTGTCGATCGCGCTGCTGGCGCGCGGCCGGGTGCGCGGCCTGGCCCTGGGCGCGGCGGCCGGGACCCTCATGGCCACCTCGGCCGCCCTGGTGAAGACCTGGGGCACACTGCTCGGCGACGGCGGCGTCCCGGAACTGGCGCTGAGCTGGCAGCTGTGGACCGCACTGGGCTGCGGCCTGGTGGGGGCGCTGCTGAGCCTGGCCGCGTTCCAGTCCGGGCCGCTCGGCCCGCCGCTGTCGGCGATGATGGTCCTCGACCCGATCCTCGGCGTGAGCCTCGGCGTCGTCCTCTACGGCGAGGCGTTCTCCACCGGAGCCCTTGCTGCGGTGCAGGGCGCGGGACTGGCGCTGACCCTCGCCGGGGTGTGGTTACTGGCCAACGGCGAGAAACGCACGGAGCGTCCCGGTGATGCGGGGGCACCCGCTGATGTGGCCGACGATGCCTCGTCGAAAGCGGCCGAGGAGGCACACCGCGCCTTCTAATGGGGTTGCACCGGACCTGATCTTGACGGGGCAGGCTGGTGCGCCTCA
>DASXOL010000206.1:0-20293 GCA_036494295.1 Pseudonocardiaceae bacterium | reverse complement strand
ACGCCACCGAGCTGCCGGTGATGCTGTACGACATCCCGCCGCGCTCCATCGTGCCGATCGCCATCGAGACGCTGTACCAGCTGGCCGAGCATCCGCGGATCGTCGCGGTCAAGGACGCCAAGGGCGACCTCGGCGGTGGCGCCGAGGTGATCGCCACGACCGACCTCGCCTACTACTGCGGCGACGACGTGCTCAACCTGCCCTGGCTCTCGGTGGGCGCGGTGGGCTTCGTCAGCGTGATCGGCAACGTGGTGCCCGACCGGCTCCGCGCGATCATCACCGCGTTCGAGGCGGGCGACGTGCAGACCGCGCGGCAGGTGCACGCCTCCACGCTGGCGCTGATCCGCAGCTTCTTCATGGCGGGCGGGGTGTCCTTCAGCAAGGCCGCACTGCGGCTGACCGGGCTGGAGGTGGGCGAGCCGCGGCTGCCCCAGGTCGCCGCGGACCCGGACCAGACCAACGCGATCGCGGCTGCGCTGGTCGAGGCCGGGGTCCTGGCGTGACGCGCAGGCGAGTGCCGGCCGCGGGTGCCCGGCATGACTAGTCCCACCGGCGTCACCCCGAGCCAGCTGCCCGTCCCGGGCGTGCCCAACGAACCGCCGCCGCCACTGCCGGACAACGCGCTGCGCGCCGTCGCGCTCGGCGGGATCGGCGAGATCGGCCGTAACATGACGGTCTTCGACTACGGTGGCCGGCTGCTCGTCGTCGACTGCGGCGTGCTGTTCCCCGAGGACGACGCGCCCGGGGTGGACCTGATCCTCCCGGACTTCCGTGCCATCGAGAACCGGCTCGACGACATCGAGGCGCTGGTGCTCACGCACGGGCACGAGGACCACATCGGCGCGGTGCCCTTTCTGCTCAAGCTGCGCCCCGATCTGCCGGTGGTGGGCTCGGAGTTCACCCTCGCGCTGGTGCGCGAGAAGTGCCGCGAGCACCGGCAGAAGCCGCAGCTGATCCAGGTGAAGGAGGGCGCCCGGCAGCGCAGCGGGCCTTTCGACTGCGAGTTCTTCGCGGTGAACCACTCCATTCCCGACGCGCTCGCGGTGGCCATCCGCACCCCCGCGGGTCTGGTGCTGCACACCGGGGACATCAAGCTGGACCAGTTGCCGCTGGACGGGCGGCTCACCGATCTCGCGGGGTTCTCCCGGCTCGGCGACGAGGGCGTGGACCTGCTGCTGATCGACTCCACCAATGCCGAGGTGCCGGGTTTCGTCACCTCGGAGCGCGACATCGGCCCGGTGCTCGACCAGGTGATCGGCAAGGCCACCCAGCGGGTGATCGTGGCCTGCTTCGCCAGCCACGTGCACCGGGTGCAGCAGGTGCTCGACGTCGCCGCGGCCCATGACCGCAAGGTGGCGCTGGTGGGCCGCTCGATGGTGCGCAACATGGGGGTGGCGGCCGATCTCGGACTGCTGCGGGTGCCGCCGGGCCTGCTGGTCGAGCTGGACGAGGCACTGGCGATGCCGGAGAACCGGGTGCTGTTCGTGTCCACCGGATCGCAGGGCGAGCCGCTGTCCGCGCTGTCCCGCATGGCCAGCGGCGAGCACCGGCAGATCCGGATCCGCGCCGGCGACACGGTGGTGCTCGCCAGCTCGCTCATCCCGGGCAACGAGACCGCGGTGTTCCGGGTGGTGAACGGGCTCACCAGGCTGGGCGCCAAGGTCGTGCACCAGGGCAACGCGAAGGTGCACGTCTCCGGGCACTCGCCGGCCGGGGAGCTGCTGTTCCTCTACAACGCGGTGCGCCCGTCCAATGTCATGCCGGTGCACGGCGAATGGCGCCATCTGCGGGCCAACGCGGCGCTCGCCGCCGATACCGGGGTCCCCGAGGAGCGGGTGGTGATCGCGGAGGACGGCGTCGTGGTGGACCTGATCGACGGCCGGGCCCGGATCACCGGGCGCGTCGAGGTCGGGCAGGTCTACGTGGACGGGCTGTCGGTGGGCGACGTGGGGGAGTCCACGCTCTCCGACCGGCTGATACTGGGCGAGGGCGGGTTCATCGCGATCACCGTGGTGGTGACCTCCGCGACCGGGCGGGCGGTGGCCCCGCCGACCATCTCCGGCCGCGGCTTCTCCGACGACCCCAAGGCGCTCGACGGCGTGGTGCCGCTGGTCGAGATGGAGCTCGCCCGCACCGAGGCGGAGGGGATCACCGACACGCACCGGATCGCGCAGGCGGTGCGCCGGGTGGTGGGCCGGTGGGTCGCCGACACCTACCGTCGGCGTCCGATGATCGTGCCCACCGTGCTGCCCGTCGACTGAGCCCGGCCCGGGGAGCCGCGCTCAGGATCCGGAGTTCGAGGAGGCCTCGGCGCCGGGCGGCGCGGGACGCCAGGGGCCCGGCCTGCCGGTCACCCTGGTCGGGTCGGCGACGCGCGGGGCGCCGGGCTCGTCGGGACGCAGCGGAGCCAGCCCGTCGGTGAGTGCGCACATGATCTTGGCGTGGGCGCGCATCGCGTCCCCGGTCCGCCCGGCGCGCAGGCCGGTGAGGTCGACCGGGTCGCCGATGTGCACCCGGAAGCGGACCCGGCTGGCGGGGCGCACGGCACGCAGCCACACCCGGGCCAGCCACAGGAAGCCCGGCACGCTGCGGACCGGCGCAGTGGCCGCGGGGATCACCTCGTGCGCCCCCCACTGCGAGACCGGCAGCACGGGCAGCCCGGTGGTGAGGGCGAGCCGGGCCAGGCCGGTCTGACCGCGGTCCGGCCACAGATGCGGGTCGCGGCTGATCCGCCCCTCCGGGTAGATCAGCACCGGCCGCCCGGAGTCCAGCTCCGGCAGCAGTCCGGTGCCCCGCACGGTGCAGCCCGCCGCGTAGGGGTCCACCCGCAGGTGCCCGGCGCGCCGCAGCGCCGCGCCCAGCAGCGGCGTGTCGAACAGGCCGCCGTTGGTGACGATCCGCGGCGTGATGCCGATCCGATGACATGCCGCGAGCAGCACCGCGGTGTCGAAGACGCCGATGTGGTTGGCCGCGATGAGAAAGGGCTCGCCGCGCAGCGTCAGCGTGCCCGTCACCTCGAGGCTGCCGGTCGCCGCCGTGCAGAAGCGACCCAAGGCGGTCAGCAGCCAGGCGAAGAACGGAGTTCGCTCCCTGGACCCGATACGGCGTGTCGAGGACGGTCCGTCGACCTTCCGCGCCACCATGGACAGGCAGCATGGCACGCCCCGCCGACAGTTCGGCAGATGCGCCGTCGACTTACGCCGACGCTGGTGACGATTGTGACTGTTGTGGCGTGTGTTCCGCATCGTTACTCCTGGGGAGAAAGGGGCGGACCGGCTACCGTGTGGGCCATGGCTGGGCGGACGGTGACGAAGACGACGAACGGGCGTGGCCGGAGCACGGGCGGCGGCGCGCGGTCGACGGCCGGGCGGACCACGCCGCAGAACCGCTCGGCCCAGAACCGCTCGGCCCAGAACCGCGCACCCCAGCGTCGCCCGACCCGCAGGACGAATCCCAGCCTCCGCCGTGGCATGACGGCCACCTGGACCCTCCTGGCCCGCGGGGCGGGCGGGCTGGCCAGAGCGGTGGGACGCACCAGGGAACTGGAGCCCGCCCACCGCAGGGACGGGCTGGCGCTCGCGCTCGTCGCGGTCGCGATGGTCGCTGCCGCCGGGGTCTGGTGGGCCGCGGGCGGACCGGTCGGGGCGGCGGTCCAGCACGCGCTGCGGTTCCTGTTCGGCACTGCCGCGGTGGTGCTTCCGGTGGTCCTCGCCGGGGTCGCGGTGGCGTTGATGCGCACCGAGCCGGACCCGCAGGCGCGGCCCCGCCGCACCGTGGGCACGCTGCTGCTGGCGATCGGCACCCTGGGTCTCTGGCACCTGGCCGCCGGCGCACCGCAGGACGCGGTCGGCCGGTCCGGCGCCGCGGGCGTGGTGGGCTACGGCATCGCCGACCCGCTCGCGCGCGGGCTCACCGCCTGGGTGGCCGCGCCGCTGCTCGGGCTGCTGGCGCTCTACGGACTCCTGGTGCTGACCGGCACGCCGGTGCGCACGGTGCCCGACCGGCTCCGCCAGCTCGCCGGAATGGCCCCCGAGGACGAGGACGGCGCCGGTGCCGCGGACGGCGCAGCGGAGGCCGCCGAGCACGACGGAGTGGACGGCGCCGACCCCGCCACCGCGCGGCTGCGGCGTCCGTCCCGGCGCAGGCAGGCCACGCACACCGACGAGGTGGCCGCAGCGGATCCCGCGGAACAGGCCGCGCCGGTGCCCGCCGAGCAGACCCCGGCCAAGCCGGTGGCGAAGGCGAAGCCGGCCGCACCGGCGGAGAGCAAGCCCAGCTCCGGCATGTCGGTGCACCGGGTGGTCGAGGGGGACTACCGGTTGCCCCCGCCGGAGCTGCTGGTCGACGGCGACCCGCCGAAGGCGCGCAGCAAGGCCAACGACGCGATGATCGAGGCCATCGACGGGGTGCTCGACCAGTTCTCGGTGGACGCCCGCGTCACCGGCTTCACCCGCGGGCCCACGGTGACCCGGTACGAGGTGGAGCTCGGCCACGGCGTCAAGGTCGAGAAGATCACCCAGCTGACCCGCAACATCTCTTACGCGGTGGCCACCGACAACGTGCGGCTCCTGGCGCCCATCCCGGGCAAGTCGGCGGTCGGCATCGAGGTGCCCAACAGCGACCGCGAGATGGTGCGCCTGGGCGACGTGCTGCGGTCCTCCGCGTCGGCCCGCGACCAGCACCCGATGGTCATCGGGCTGGGCAAGGACATCGAGGGCCGGTTCGTCAGCGCGAACCTCACCAGGATGCCGCACCTGCTGGTCGCGGGATCGACCGGTTCGGGTAAGTCGAGCTTCGTCAACTCGATGCTCGTCTCGCTGCTGGCCAGGGCCACCCCGGACGAGGTGCGGATGATCCTCATCGACCCGAAGATGGTGGAGCTCACCCCGTACGAGGGCATCCCGCACCTGATCACGCCCATCATCACGCAGCCCAAGAAGGCCGCGGCCGCGCTGGCCTGGCTGGTCGAGGAGATGGAGCAGCGCTACCAGGACATGCAGGCCAGCCGGGTGCGCCACGTCGACGACTTCAACCGCAAGGTGCGCAGCGGCGAGATCACCGCGCCGCCGGGCAGCGAGCGGGAGTACCGGCCCTACCCGTACATCATGGCGATCGTCGACGAGCTGGCCGACCTGATGATGACCGCCCCGCGCGATGTCGAGGACGCGGTGGTGCGTATCACGCAGAAGGCCAGGGCGGCCGGCATCCATCTGGTGCTGGCCACCCAGCGGCCCAGTGTCGACGTGGTCACCGGGCTGATCAAGACGAACGTGCCGTCGCGGCTGGCGTTCGCCACCTCCTCGCTCACCGACAGCCGGGTGATCCTGGACCAGCCCGGCGCGGAGAAGCTGATCGGCATGGGGGACGCGCTCTACCTGCCGATGGGGGCGTCCAAGCCGGTCCGCGTCCAGGGCGCCTTCGTCGGCGACGACGAGATCGCCAAGGTGGTCAACTTCACCAAGGAGCAGGCCACCCCGGAGTACACCGACGGCGTCACCGCGGCCAAGGCGGGCGAGCAGAAGGAGATCGCCCCGGACATCGGCGACGATCTCGAGGTGCTGATCCAGGCCGCCGAGCTCGTGGTGACCAGCCAGTTCGGGTCCACGTCGATGCTGCAGCGCAAGCTCCGCGTCGGCTTCGCGAAAGCGGGCCGGCTGATGGACCTGCTGGAGAGCCGGGGGGTGGTGGGTCCCTCCGAGGGCTCCAAGGCCCGTGACGTGCTGGTCAAGCCCGACGAGCTGGACGGCCTGCTGTACCTGATCCGCGGCGGCGACCCGGCCGGCCTGGAGGACTGACGGGCCTACAGCTCGAGCAGCATCCTGGTGTTGCCCAGGGTGTTCGGCTTGACGTAGGGCAGGTCCAGGAACTCGGCGACGCCCTCGTCGTGTGAGCGGCGCATCTCGTCGTAGATCTCCGCGGTGACCGGCGTGCCCTCGATGGCGCGGAACCCGTGCCGGGAGAAGAAGAGCTCCTCGAAGGTCAGCACGAAGATGCGCCGCAGCCCCAGCGCCCTGGCGTTCTCGATCAGCTGCCGGACCAGCGCGTGCCCCACGCCCCGGCCCAGCTCCTCGGGCAGCACCGCCAGCGTGCGGATCTCGGCGAGGTCCTCCCAGAGCACGTGCAGTGCCCCGCAGCCCACCAGCACGCCGTCCCGCTCGGCCACCCAGAACTCCTGGACGTCCTCGTAGAGCGTCACGAGCTGCTTGGCCAGCAGGACCGCGCCCGCGTACTGGTCCACCAGGCACTTGATGGTGCGTACGTCCCTGACCCGCGCCCGACGCACGGTGAGCTCGGCGACCATGGGCTAGAACCTAGTCGAGCGGATGAATTTTCGTTGCGGAGGGTCACAGGATCCATACCGTGCAGATATGCTGCATGAAACAGCACCAAGCTGGGCCGATGGGAGGGCCAGATGCTGCGGAGCTTCCGGTTGTCCAACCACCGGTCGTTCCGGCATGAGCAGGAACTGCTGCTCATGCCCTCGTACGACAACGACCGCGAGGTCGTACCGGTCGTCGCCGTCTTCGGTGCGAACGCCTCCGGGAAGTCCAACCTGCTCGACGGTCTGAGGCTGATGTCCCGCTTGGTGCTGGGGTGGCGGCGAGTCGAGTCCGGCTCCGGCGTCTCCAGGACTCCCTTCCGGCTCGAACCGAAATCGTTGTTGGAACCGTCCAGTTTCGAGGTCGAGCTGATCCTGGACGGGGTGCGGTACGTCTACGGCTTCGCCATCGACGACGAGCGGGTAACCGCCGAGTGGCTGCACTCCTACCCGCGCAACCGCAGGCGAATGCTGTTCGAGCGGGACGCGACGTCGATCGACTTCGGCTCGACCGTGACCGGCCGCGTGCGGGCAGCGGTCATCCAGGAACTCGTGGGCGACGACACCCTGCTTCTGTCCGAGGCGGCCCAGCTCAAGCTGGAGCAATACCGCCCTGTGCTGGAGTGGTTCAAGCAGTCACTGCTGTTCGTGTCCCCTGGGGTCCGAAAGTCCGACGGCGAGCGGATCGCGCGATTTCTCGAACGATCCGACTCCCGCGACTTGTTCGTCGAACTCGCACGGGCCGCCGACGTCGGGATCTCCGACCTCTCCGTCGAGTACGTCGACGATCCGCGTGCCGCTGCCGAAGCAGCCATGCTCGCCACGGAACTGGAACAGCTGATCGCGGACCCTGACTCCGCATCCCCGGAGTTCGCGGATCAGTTGCGGCGGACGCGCTCCCGCGCCCTTCTCGCTCAGGAGCGCTCGAAGCGCGCCAAACTGCTGGTCGAGCACGGGAGCGTGGGATTCGAGCTGCGGGACGAATCCGAGGGCACACGGCTCTGGCTGGAACTGCTGCCCAAGGTGATCAGTGGTCTGCGCCTCGGTCAGACCTTGGTGATCGACGAGGTCGATACGAGCCTGCATCCACTGCTGGTCCGCAAACTGGTCGGCTTGTTCCGGGATCCCGAGGTCAACGCGGGCGGTGCCCAACTCCTGTTCACCACGCACGACGCCTTTCTCCTCGCGCCCGTCGCGGCAGAGCCGGGGGTGGACCGCGACCAGGTGTGGTTCGTCGAGAAGAACCGGGACGGCGCGTCCGAGCTGTATCCGCTCACCGACTTCAAGCCGCGCAACGAACACAACCTCGCGCGCCGCTACCTCGGTGGTGCATACGGTGCGATCCCGGTTCTGGACGGATTCGATCATCTGTCGTCCGTCACTCACGGCGACTGAGCTGAGTATCCCATGAGAGAACGGTCTGGTCGGCGACCGCCGTTTCGCGACCCACGGCTCCGGCTGCTGGTGGTCTGTGGTGGGCGGCGCACCGAGCCGGACTATTTTCAGGCCCTCAAACGGCATCTCCGCAACCCTGCGGTTCACGTGAGAGTCCGAGCGAAGGGCCGAGACCCCGAGGATCTCGTCCGCTTTGCGCGGTCTCTTGTTCCCGAGGCCTCGGACGAGTTCGACGAGGTGTGGTGTGTCGTCGATTCGGACGAGTACGACCTTGAACCTGCCGCCGCGCTGGCCAGCCGGCTGAACGTGCGGCTCGCGGTGTCGAACCCGTGTTTCGAACTGTGGTTGTTGTTGCATTACCAGGATTGCTCGGCGCCGCTCTGCGATGCGCGCGCGGCCCTGCGGCATCTCGTCCGCCATGTTCCGGATTATCAGAAGAACGGACTGCGATTCGCCGACTTCGAATCCGGGGTACTCGACGCGATACGACGGGCGGAGAAGCTTGATCCCACCGGTTGTGATCATCGGCGTGATCCGTCGAGTGGAGTTTGGCGACTCGTGCAGCAGATGATGATGGGTAGCCAGCTACCCTGAGGACCGTGCCCACCCCAACTCCTTCGCCGCGCGCTGCGCTGCTCACCCTCGGGTGCGCCCGCAACGAGGTCGACTCCGAGGAACTGGCGGGCCGGCTGACCGGCGACGGCTGGGACCTGGTGGATGCCGACGGCGGAGACGCCGACGTGGTGGTGGTGAACACCTGCGGGTTCGTCGCCGCCGCCAAGAAGGACTCCATCGACACGGTGCTGGCGGCCGCGGACACCGGGGCGAAGGTCGTGGCCGTGGGGTGCCTCGCCGAGCGATACGGCAACGAGCTGGCCGAGAACCTGCCGGAAGCCGACGCGGTGCTGGGCTTCGACGCCTACCCGGAACTCGGCGCCAAGCTGCGCGAGGTGCTGGCCGGGCGCAAACCTGCCGCCCACCAGCCGGTGGACCGCCGCACCCTGCTGCCGATCACGCCGGTGTCGCGCCCCGCGGCGCTCGCCGCCGGGCCCGCGCTGCCCGGGCACGGCTGGGGACCGCGGGTGCCGCGGCGCCGCATGGACGACTCCCCGGTGGCCCCGCTGAAGATCGCCTCCGGATGCGACCGGCGCTGTGCGTTCTGCGCCATCCCCTCGTTCCGCGGCTCCTTCGTCTCCCGCCCCGCCGACGACGTGGTCGCGGAGGCGGCCTGGCTCGCCGGTGCCGGTGTGCGGGAGCTGGTGCTGGTGAGCGAGAACTCCACCTCCTACGGCAAGGACCTCGGTCGGCCCGGTGCGCTGGAGGAGCTGCTCGGCAGGCTGGGCACGGTGCCGGGGATCCTGCGGGTCCGGGTCTCCTACCTGCAGCCCGCGGAGACCCGCCCGTCGCTGGTCGCCGCGATCGCCGCCACCGGTGGGGTCGCGGACTACTTCGACCTGTCCTTCCAGCACGCCAGCGAGCCGGTGCTGCGCCGCATGCGCCGGTTCGGGTCCCGCGAGTCGTTTCTCGCGCTGCTGGACCAGATCCGGCAGCGGGCCCCGCAGGCGGGGGCGCGCAGCAACGTGATCGTCGGCTTCCCCGGCGAGACCGAGGAGGATGTCGCCGAGCTCGAACGGTTCCTGATCGAGGCGAGGCTCGACGCGGTGGGCGTCTTCGGCTACTCCGACGAGGACGGGACCGAGGCCGCCGACCTGCCCGGCCGGCACGACGAGGACACCATCGCGGGACGGGTGGCCCGGATCAGCACGCTGGTCGACGAGCTCACCGCGCAGCGCGCCGAGGAGCGGGTCGGGCAGACCGTGGAGGTGCTCGTCGAGACCGTCGCGAGCGAGGAGACCGACGAGACCGAAGGAACCGACACCGTGGGCCGGGCCGCCCACCAGGCGCCGGAGGTCGACGGTGAGTGCGTGTTCGCCGCCGCCGACGCGGACGGCGACAGTGACGGCGCCGCGTTCGCGGTGGGGGACCTCGTGCGCTGCCGGGTGGTCGCCTCGGAGGGCGTCGACCTCGTGGTCGAGCCGGTGGAGCTGATCAGCCCGGCCGGTGGCATACGGTGAGCCGGCCGGAGCCGCGGACCACGGTGCCCGCCACCAAGGTGCCGCTGTGGAACCTGGCCAACATGCTCACCATGTTGCGGCTGGTGCTGGTGCCGGTGTTCGTCGTGGCGCTGTTCGCCGACGACGGCACGAACCCGGTGTGGCGGGCGACCGCGACCGCGGTGTTCGCCGTCGCCTCGCTCACCGACCGGCTGGACGGCGACCTGGCCCGCCGCTGGGGGCAGGTCACCAACTTCGGCAAGATCGCCGATCCGCTCGCCGACAAGGCGCTCATCGGCGCGGCCCTGGTGGGGCTGAGCGCGCTGGGGGAGTTGCCATGGTGGATCACCCTGGTCATCGCGGTCCGCGAGCTCGGCGTCACGGGGCTGCGCTTCTGGGTGATCCGCCACGGCGTGATCCCGGCCAGCCGGGGCGGCAAGTGGAAGGCGTTCATGCAGGCCGTGGCCATCGGCCTCTACCTGCTGCCGCTGCCACTCGGCCTGGCGCCGCTGCGCTGGGTGGCGATGGGAGTCGCGCTCGCGCTCACCCTCATCACCGGCGTCGACTACGTGATCCGGGCTTTGCGGCTGCGGGCGACCGGCCGAAGGGCCGTCCCGGTCCGGTAGGCGGACCGGAATGATGCCGATACGGAGGACGTTCGCCCAAGGCGGACCCGTCGCGGAGCTGCGCTGGGTAACGTGGAATGAAGTAGCAGGCACAGAAGTAGCAGGTAGAGAAGTAGCAGGCACTGGAGTAGCAGACACCAAGGCCGGCCGACACCCGGGAGGAACTCGATGACGCTGCTGCTGCGAGAGGCCATCGGCGAACGGCTGCGCCGGACGCGGGCCTCGCAGAGCCGGACGCTTCGCGAGGTGTCCCGTGCCGCCCGGGTGAGCCTTGGCTACCTCTCCGAGGTCGAGCGGGGCCGCAAGGAGGCCTCCAGCGAGCTGCTCGCCTCGATCTGTGATGCGCTCGACCTGCCGCTGGACGAGCTGCTGCGCGGCGTGGCCGACGACCTCGGCCCGGTCTATCTGCCCGAGGTGCCCGACACCGTGCCCGCGGGCCTGGTGGAGGAGTCGGCGGGCACCGGCGAGCGCGCGGATGCCGCGCGGGCGCGCCGGGGCGGCCCGGACGGCGGCCGGCTGGTGGGCACCGCGGCCGCCGGTGCCGCGGGCGCGCGCCGGATACACCAGTCCGACCTGCGGATCGCGACGGCTCAGGCCGGTCCGACCACGGCGCGTGCCATGGCGGGCGCGGCGGCCTGACCTCGGTCGCGGTGCCCGGCCGGCGCCGCCGGGTCAGGGCGGACCCGGAGATCTCCCTGGGTCGGTGGTAGCGCCGCTCCGCACCTGACACGATGGAGTCAGCACGTGGCTCCCGCTGGTCAGGTGGGGGGAATGACGGGCATAGTTCGCCACGAGGAGGCACCGGAACCGATGGCCAACCCGTTCGTGAAGGCCTGGAAGTACCTGATGGCATCGTTCTCGTCGAAGATCGACGAGCACGCGGACCCGAAGGTGCAGATCCAGCAGGCCATCGAGGACGCGCAGCGCCAGCACCAGGCGTTGTCACAGCAGGCCGCCGCCGTGATCGGCAACCAGCGCCAGCTGGAGATGAAGCTGAACCGCCAGCTCGGCGAGATCGAGAAGCTGCAGTCCTCGGCGCGGCAGGCCCTGGTGCTGGCCGACGAGGCGCGGCGCGGCGGCGATGCCGCCAAGGCGCAGGAGTACGAGCACGCCGCCGAGTCCTTCGCCACCCAGCTGGTGACCGCCGAGCAGTCCGTCGAGGACCTCAAGACGTTGCACGACCAGTCCCTGCAGGCGGCCGGACAGGCCAAGCAGGCGGTCGAGCGCAATGCCATGGTGCTGCAGCAGAAGATCGCGGAGCGCACCAAGCTGCTCTCCCAGCTGGAGCAGGCCAAGATGCAGGAGCAGGTCTCCGCGTCGCTGCGCTCGATGACCGAGCTGGCCGCGCCCGGCAACACGCCGTCGCTGGACGAGGTGCGGGACAAGATCGAACGCCGGTACGCGAACGCGATCGGCTCCGCCGAGCTGGCGCAGAACTCCGTGCAGGGGCGGATGCTCGAGGTGCAGCAGTCCACCTTGGACATGGCCGGGCATTCCCGGCTCGAACAGATCCGCGCGTCGCTGCACGGCACCCCGGTGGCCGGTGAGGTGACCGGAGGCCAGCCCTCGGCGCAGCCCGCGGAGCCCGCCCCTCAGCCCGCGACGCCGCAGCAGACCCAGAACCAGCAGGGTCAGCCGCAGCCCGGGCAGGGCTGAGTCCGGCGCCTCCCATGCAGCGCGGGACGCTGGCGACCGAACTGGTCGAGCTGGTGGGCCACCAGGCGCGCCGGGCCGTCGCCTCGGTGCGCGACCCCAGGGCCAAGGCGTTGCGCCGCCGTCGCCGCGCCCGCCGGGCGCTGGCGCTGCGCTCCGGCGTCGCCCTCGTCGCAGGCACCGTGACCGCGGTGATCGGCACCAGCAGCGGCCTCGAGCTCTCCGAGGTGGGGGCGGGCGCGGTCACCGTGCTCGCCGCCGTGGGGGCGGGCGTGGCGGGGGTGCGCTGCATCCGGTTGTGGCGCAGTCCACTGCCCGCCGCGCACCCGCCGCCCAGCCCGCCGTTGCCCCCGCCCGGGTCCGCGGCACGGGAGCCGCTCGCGCGCCTGGCCGTGGCCGAGGCGGGGCTCGCGGACGTGCTGGCGGTGCTCTCCCGGCCCCGCCACGGCGTCCCGTTGGTCGCCGCGGAGACCATCGAGTCCACCCGCGCAGCGGCCGCCGAGGCGGGCAGCTCGCTGCGCGGCACCGCCGAGGCGATTCGCGCGGTGGAGCGGGCCGCTGCGCTCCAGCCGGCCGCAGCCGAGCCGCCCGAGCCGCCCGAGCAGACCGACCAGACCGACCAGACCGACCAGCGCGCCGGGCTGCTCGACGCGGTGGCCGCGCTGCGCCGCCAGCTCGACGAGGGCGTCGACGAGATCTGCGCCCTGGTCGCCGCGGCGGGCGCGGTGGTCTCCGCGGCCGGGCCGCACCACCGGCCCGCGGCGCTCGCGGAAGCCACCGACCGGCTCACCGGCCTGGCCGTGGGGCTGCGCGAACTGTCCTGACGGGCCGGTCAGCGCCGGCGCTGCGGAGTGGGTTGCTGCGGCCTGCGCCCGCCGGTGTCGACCGCCGGGTGCGGGCCGGGCTGACAGGTTGGGCACCAGTAGGCGATTCGCTCGGCCCCCGCGCGGCCCGCCCCGGTGCCCTGGGTGGCGCGCCGCACCACGTCACCGCATCTTGCGCAGGCCCGTCCGGTTCGCTCGAAGACCCAGTGCTGCGCGCCGCGGGCCAGCTCGCCGGTGGTGGACTGCTCCGGGTGTTCGGCATTGCGCAGCAGCAACCGGCGCGACAGGGCCACCGCCGCCGCGGGGTCCACCGCCGAGACCGGCGACCAGGGCGAGACACCGAGCAGGAAGCACACCTCGGTCTTGTACAGATTGCCCACGCCTGCCATGACGGTCTGGTCCAGCAGCGCCAGACCCAGCTCCCGCTCCGGTGTCGCCGCGAGCCGTCGAGTCGCCTCGGCCTCCTGCCCGGGTCCCCAGTCCGCGCCGAGCAGGTCCGGCCCCAGGTGCCCGACCAGCCGGTGTTCCTGCGCGGTGGGCACCAGCGCCATGTCGTGCAGCCGGAACCCCACCGCGACGCGATCGGCCACTTCGAGCACCGCGCGTACCTGGTGGCGCGGCCCACGCCAGACCTCGCCAGGGCGGTAGAGATGCCAGGAGCCGTCCATCCGGAAATGGGTGTGCAGGGTGCGGCCGTCGCCGAACCGGGTCAGCAGGTGCTTGCCCACGCTCACCACCTCGTCGACCGGGACCCCGGCCAGCTCCACCGTGGACAGCCGGGGATGGCGCAGCTCGCCGTGCACCAGGGTGCGCGTGGCGAGGGCTTCGGCCAGCCGGCGACCGGCCAGCCACACCGTGTCGCCCTCGGGCACCGGTCAGCCCTCCGCATCCCCGGCGCCGGTTGCCTCTGCTGCGGGCCGCTGCGCGGCGGGCTGCGGCGCGGCGTACTGACCGTCACCGGCCTCTTCGGGGCGCCGCCTGATCTGGCTGGTGCGCAGGATCCGGGCCAGCAGCGCGTCGAAGGCGATGGTCATCTCCCGCGCACCCGGTGTGCCCCAGCGCTGGATGGGCTGGCCCGCACCCTGCGCGTGCTGCACCGCGGAGCGGTCGGGCAACACGGTGGGCAGCACCAGCGGCCCGAAGATCTCGCGGAGCTCCTTGATGCGGTAGGAGTGCTCGATCGAGCGGATCCGGGCCCGGTTGATCACCACGCCCAGCGGCTGCAGGTCGGGATTGTGCTCGCGCTCGTTCTGCACCGCCTCGAACGCGCGCTGCACGCCGGTGACCGCGTAGATCGTGGGCTCGGTCACCAGCAGCGCCCGATCGGCCGCCACCAGCGCGCAGCGGGTGAGCTGGCCCAGCGACGGCGGGCAGTCCATGATCACCAGCCGGTAGTACGGCGCGTAGGCGTCCTGGCCGCCACCGGCCGATCCGTCCAGCTTGGACAGTGCGTGGTCGAGGGTGGCGAGCCGCTTGGCGTCCGGGTTGGGACGGTTGTGCGCCTCCACCTCCTCGTCGCCGACCAGGACATCCAGCCCTTCGCCCCACGCGCTGGGCGCGATCGCGTCCTCGATCACCGTCTGCCTCGGGTTGGCGAGCACCTGCGAGATCGTGGTGGCCGTGGCACCGGGGTCCAGCGTCGCGGTGCAGTTGCCCTGCGGATCGAGGTCGATGACCAGGGTGCGGATGCCCCGCTGCAGTGCCGCTCCGGCCAGGCCGAGCACCACTGAGGTCTTGCCCACACCGCCCTTCAGGCTGAGTACCGCCACACTTCGCACCCGTGCAGCCTATGGGTCGGCGGTTTCCGCCGGTGTGCCCGTGTCCCGGGTGGCCCCTGGGTCCCCGTGACCAGCCACCTCTAGGGTGCTGCGCATGCGAGTGCCCGCGGTGCACCAAGCGCTGGAGGTCGAGGTGGCCGCGGCGCGACAGCGGCTGGGCGCACCGCCGCGGGTACTGGACGTGGGCGGTGGCAGCGGGGGGTGGGCGGTGCCGCTGGCGCTGTCCGGCTGCACCGTGACGGTCGTGGACCCGAGCCCCAACGCGCTGGCCACGCTGCACCGCAGGGCCGCCGAGGCCGGGGTCCAGCAGCAGGTGAGCCCGCTGCAGGGCGACGCCGACTCGCTGGCCGACGTGGTCGCTCCCGGCAGCGCCGACCTGGTGCTCGGGCACGGCGTGCTGGAGGTGGTCGAGGACCCCGGGGTGGCGACCGCGGCACTGGCCGACGCCGCCGCACCGGGTGGTGCGGTGTCGGTGCTGGTGGCCAACCGGTACGCGGCGGTGCTGTTCCGCGCACTGGCCGGCCGGCTGGTCGAGGCCCGGCGGGTGCTCGACGACCCGCACGGCAGGCTCGGCACCGCCGACCCGCTGCTGCGCCGTTTCGACAGCGGCGGGCTCACCTCGATGCTGGAGGCCTGCGGGCTGGCCGTCGAGCTGCTCCAGGGCGACGGGGTGGTGACCGACCTGGTGCCCAGCAGCGTGCTGGAGGCGCATCCGGGCGCCGCCGACCACCTGGCGGAGCTGGAGTTCGCCGCCGCCGGACGGGCGCCGCTGCGCGACATCGCGAGCCGGCTGCACGCCCTGGCGCGGCGCCCGGCCTGACGCGGGCCCGGTTCGCGCCGGAACTGTCGGTGCCCGCGGTTAGCCTGTGCAGGTGGGCCGCAGTGCTGATCTACCCCGGTCCGGTCGGTCTGGTTCCGCCCCCCAGGGGCAGGCCGCCCCGCCGGATGATCGCGGCTGCACCGTGCTGCATGTCGACATGGACGCCTTCTACGCGTCGGTCGAGATCCGGGAACGTCCCGAGCTCGCCGGCCTGCCGGTGGTCGTGGCCGGTGGCGGCCCGGAGGGCAACCGGGGCGTGGTGCTCTCGGCGAGCTACGAGGCCCGCGCGTTCGGGGTCCGCTCGGCGATGCCGGTGGCGCAGGCGCGCCGGCTGTGTCCGCAGGCGCTGTTCGTCCCTCCGCGGTTCCCGAGCTACACGGAGGTCTCCCGCGGCGTGATGGCGCTGTTCCGCGAGATCACCCCGCTGGTCGAGCCGTTGAGCCTGGACGAGGCGTTCCTCGACGTTGGAGGGGCGCTGCGCAGGCTGGGGATGAGCCCGGCGGGCATCGGGGAGTGGATCCGCGGGCAGGTCTACGACGAGCACCAGGTGAACTGCTCGGTCGGCGTGGCCCCGAGCAAGTTCCTCGCCAAGCTGGCCTCCGGGCTCGCCAAGCCGGACGGGCTGCTCGTCGTGCCGGTCGACGGTGTCTTCGAGTTCCTGCATCCGCTCCCGGTGTCCGCACTGTGGGGTGTGGGGCGGCGGACCGCCGAGGTGCTGCACGGCCTGGGGTGCCGCACGGTCGCCGATGTGGCGGCCACGCCGGTCGCCGCGCTGCGCCGCGCGGTCGGTGCCGCCGCCGCGGAGCACCTGCACGCCCTGGCCAACGGCCGGGACGAGCGCAGGGTGGTGCCGGACGCGGCGGAGAAGTCGGTCGGGGCCGAGGAGACGTTCCCGCAGGACGTGTCGGACCGGGCGGTGCTGCGCCGCGAGCTGCTCCGGCTGTCCGAGCGGACCGCGGCCGGGTTGCGCCGCAGGGGGCTGCGCGGACGGACCATCGCGGTGAAGGTCCGCTTCCCGGACTTCACCACGATCAACCGGTCACGCACGCTGGGCGCTCCCACCGATGCCGGACAGCAGGTCTTCGGCGTGGCCGCGGAGTTGCTGGACGAGCACGTGCCGCGAGGGGCGCCAATCCGGCTGCTCGGAGTGCGCGTCGAGCAGCTCGCCGGCGGGGCCGCGGCCGAGCAGCTGACCTTGGACGGCGATGATCCGGACTGGGGGGAGGCTGATCGCGCGGCGGACGCGGCACGGTCGAAATTCGGTGCTGGAGCGGTCTATCCGGCCGCTCTGTTGCGCCCGGAGGGGCGCTCTGTGTCCTGACGGCATCAGCCTGCACTGAATCGGGTGGCCAGATCGGCTAGTCGGCACAGCCGTTGGAATCGTATCCTCGTCGCAGGGCCCCACAGCGGGCGCTTTTCTCGTCCAAGGACTACCGTCGGTACCGGCCACCAACGTCCGGGAGTGCCGGAGGAGGAGCAATGCCACTCTCCGAGCACGAGCAGCGTCTGCTCGACCAGATCGAGCGCGCGCTCTATGCAGAGGACCCCAAGTTCGCGTCGAACGTCCGGGGTGCCCGGATGCGCAGCCCGTCCCGCCGCAGAAGGCTCCAAGGCATCGCGGTCTTCGTACTGGGACTTGTCCTGCTGGTGGTCGGCGTCATGCTTCCGATACGCCCGGCGGGTATCCCGGTGATCAGCGTGCTCGGCTTCCTGGTGATGTTCGCCGGGGCGGTGGTCGCGATCTTCGCGCGGGCCGCCACCAGTGAGCACTCGCCAGGGGAGCGTTCCTCGGGCAACGGGTCGGGTGGCGCGGCACGCTCCTCGCTCGCGCAGCGGATGGAAGAACGGTTCCGCCGTCGCTTCGAGGACCGTTAGCTACGCGGGTATCCGCGATACACCGGTGATCACGGCGGCGGGTCGCCTCCTGGTCCCGCCGGCCTCGCCGGGACCTGAGCGGTGCGCACGTCGCTGACGGTTGCGGGCAATCTCAGCACCGATCGTGGGAACAGGCGTGCCCTGGCCGGTGCCGGGGCACACCGGCGCATACTGTGACGCACCTCGTCCAGCGCGTCCGCGACGCCCTGCGGATCGTCCTCGGCCGTGCTGCGCCGGCCTTCGTCGTACCAGGATCGTTCCACCGCGCCGATCAGCGTGCGCAGCCCGGCGCGGCCCGGCTCGTCGAGCGCGTGCTCGCGCACCAGCAGCCGGGCCGTGCTGCGCACCGTCTCACCCGCCGGTGGGGTGACGCCGCGATCGGCTGAATCGGCCAGCACTTCGTCCCAGGCGGCCGAGGCCGCGAGCGGTCCGCCCGCTCGCACCAGCTGCAGCCGCCGGTTGCGGCGCGATCTGCGCACCATCAGCGGAGTGAGCCCGGCGCCCAGCACCAGGATCAGCACCCCCGCGGCGACCAGTCCGGTCCTGATGCCCGTCCCGAGCCCGCCGCCGTCCGCGCCGGTGCTCGGCGCCGGTACAGCGGGCAGGCGGGGCGCCGCGGCGGCGGGCCGGGGCGGCTGGTCGGGACGCTCCGGCGCGATCGCGGCGGGCGGGGGCCGGTCGGGCTGCAGGTAGCTCGGCACCACGCCGCGCCCGCCGGTGAGCGGCGTCGGGTCGAACGGGAGCCAGCCGCTGCCCGGGAACCAGGCCTCCACCCAGGCGTGCGCGTCCGCGGTGGTGATCAGCCGGTCCGCACCCTGGACGGTGCCTGCGGTGAAGCCGACCGACACCCGGGCGGGCACCCCGAGGGTGCGCAGCATGATCGCCATGGCGGAGGCGAACTGCTCGCAGTACCCCGCCCGGCCGGTGAACAGGAAGTCCACCAGTGCGTTCCCGCTGTTGCCCGGAGCGGTCCGCAGGTCGTAGCGGAACCCGTTGCCCGGGTCGGTGAACCACCGGTTCAGCGCCACGGTGGCGTCGAACGCGGTCGGCGCGGTCGCGGTGACCTGCGCGGCCAGCGTGGCGACCCTGGGGTCGACCCCGCCGGTGTCCAGGTAGCGCCGGTCGATTGCGGTGAACCGCGGCGAGGCGGCCGGTCCCGCGGCGCGCAGCCGGACGGGATCGGGCTCGGGCAGCACCCCGAGCTCGGTGTAGGGCTCGGCGTGTTGACGGCGGTCGGAGAACAGCGTGGTGGCGTCCGGGTCGTAGCGCCAGTCCGGGCCGAGCCCGCCCAGTCGCAGCGGGTATCCGAAGGACGGCAGCCAGTTGTCCACGTACTTGATCGGCTCGATCTGCACCCGCACCTGCCGACCCGGCACCGGGCTGGTGACCCCCGCGGGCAGCGGCAGCGTGCCGCCGATCCCGCCGGCCGCGCCGTCGGCTGCCGGGACAGCGCCGTCCAGCGGACCCTGCCGCCAGCCCTCCTGGTCGGCGAACCGGCTGAGGGTGAGCGCGCGCAGGTAGGCCCGCTCGGTGAGGCCCCGCACCCGGAACAGCTCGACGACATCGCCGGTGTCGAGCTGGCCGCGCAGCGAGGTGAAGGGGTTGAGCCCGATCCCGGTGAGCGACCGGTCGGGTCCGCCGCGCATCCCGAGGAGACGTCCCTCGGTGCCCACCCCGGTGAGCAGGACGCCGGCCACCAGGGCCACCGCCGTGGCGCCTGCGCTCACCGTGACCGCCGCCCTGGTCGCCCCGCTGAGGCCACCCGGCCCGGCCGGCTCGCCCCATGCCAGGTGGCGTTGCTGCCCGTCGGTGGTGAGCAGCAGCGCGAAGCCGAGCGCGCCGAGCGCGAAACTCCACCACGGCAGCAGGTCGTCGTCCAGCGCGGCGGGCACGGCGATCACGCACAGCAGCACCAGGCCGGACGCGGCGGGCGCGGCCATCGACACCGCCACGATGTCGACGGCCACCGCGACCAGGCCGATCGCGATCACCACCAGGCAGAGCAGTTCGCTGCTCTCCGGGACCGGCGGGATGCCGACCTGGACCTGCTGTGCGGCCCGGTGCAGCAGCCGGCCGAGCTCGCTCACGGCCGCCGGGCCGGGCAGCACGATCAGCACGCCGCTGCGGGTGAAGACCGCGAGCACCAGCCCGCCCAGCGCGGCCAGCTGACCGGCCGCGACGAAGACCGCGGCCAGGCCGAGCATCCGCAGCAGCATGCCCACCGCGACCACCACGCCGACCGTGACCACTGCGAACGGCCACCAGCGCGGGCCGGACAGCACACCGCTCAACGCGCCCGCGGCCAGCGCGACGGCGGCCCCGGCGGCCAGCGACGGAAGGGTTGCGGCCGGTGCGGGCGGCGCGCTCATCGCAGTGCCGTCTGCTTGCTGCGCGACTCGGCGCACAACCGCCGCCACACCGACGCGATCGGCTCGTCGGGACCCGCCACCACGACCGACCAGCCCGCGGCGACGAGCAGACGCTGCGCCTCGGCCGGATCGCAGGCGCCGCCTGCCGCGGCGGGGCCCGCCCATGCCGCCACGTCGAGCAGCACCGCGTGGCTGCGCAGGCCGCGCGGCCGGTGCCGCAGCAGCTGCTCCAGGTCGGCGGGGCTCGCCGAGCCGAGAACGGCCACCAGGTCGGCACCCCCGTCGAGCGTCGGTGCGGTGTGCACCGCGCGGTGTGCCGAGGGACGCAGTACGGCCAGCGCGTCGAGCAGCACCTCGGTGCCACCGGCCGCGGGAGCGTCCGGGCCGCCGGCGAGTACCCGCCCCTCCGCGGTGAGCAGCCGCACCCGGCGGCCGAGCTGGTGCAGGTGCACGCACACGCTGGCGGCCAGCGACACGGCGCACTCCAGGCTCGAGCCCGGCCCGGCGCCCCGATGTGCGGCCGCGCGGTGATCCAGCAGGACGGCGGCGCCGCCGTGCCAGGGTCGTTCCTCCACCCGCA
>DASXOL010000205.1:0-6296 GCA_036494295.1 Pseudonocardiaceae bacterium | reverse complement strand
TCACGCGCTCGTAGGTGCCCGCTGTCCTAGTCTCACCCTCGCTGCCCATACCGCGGACAGTACTCACTAGCGGACGTTATGGATGCAGAACGCGGTTATCAGACCCCTTTAACCGCGTTCTGCATCCAGAACGCGGTGTGGGGAGGCGGTTTGGAGCGGCGGGTGGGGGGCGCGCATCATGTCGCGGATCCGTCAGGGCGGCGGGCGCTTCCGGGGGGGCACCGGAGGTGAGGCGCGTCTTGCGCGCAGTGAAGTTGTATGCCGAACGGCCGGGCCGCCGGCTGGGACAGCTGACCGCGGACCTGCTGGCGATCGGCTGGCTCGCCGCCGGGGCCCGGCTGGCCTGGTGGGTGTTCGACCAGCTCACCCGGCTGCAGGCGCCGGGCACCGCGCTCGAGCAGGCGGGCCACCGCATCTCCGGGACGTTCACCAGCGGCGCCGCGGCGGCCGGACGGGTCCCGCTGGTCGGCGACGAGCTCGCGGGCGCGCTGGGCACCGGCAACGACGCCGGCGCCTCCCTCGCCGCGGCGGGGCGCAGCCAGGTCGAGGCGGTGTCCGCACTCGCCACCGGCGCGGCCGGGGTGGTCCTGCTGGCGGTGCTGCTGCCGCTGCTGCTGTGGTGGCTGCCCGCACGGTGGCGCTATGCGCGCGCCGCGGGCGCCGCGGCCGCGGTGCGCGCCGGCGACACCGACCTGCTCGCGCTCCGCGCGCTGGTCGAGCTTCCGGCCCGGCGGCTGCTCGCCGCGAGCCCCGACCCGGCCGCCGCCTGGCGCTCCGGTGATCCGGAGGCCTGCAGGCGGCTCGCGAACCTGCAGCTCGCCAAGCTCGGGCTGCGACCGGTGGGCGGCTAGTCGCGCGCGGGGCTGGAGGCCTGCGCCCAGAACCGTCGCGGGATCCGCCCGGCCAGCCGGGCATGCCTGCCCGCCTGCACCCCCAGCCGCATCGCCTCGGCCATGCGGGGCGGGTCGTCAGCCCTGGTCACCGCGGTGGCCAGCAGCACGGCGTCACAGCCCAGCTCCATCGCGAGCGCGGCCTCGGACGCGGTGCCGATGCCGGCGTCGAGCACCACCGGCACCTGCGCCTCGGACACGATCATCTCGATGTTGTGCGGATTGCCGATGCCCAGGCCAGTGCCGATCGGCGAGCCCAGCGGCATCACCGCGGCACAGCCCGCGTCGGCCAGCCGCCGGGCGAGCACCGGATCGTCGTTGGTGTAGGGCAGCACGGTGAACCCGTCGTCGACGAGCTGCTCGGCGGCGTCGAGCAGCTCGATCGGATCCGGCAGCAGGGTGCGGTCGTCGGCGACCACCTCCAGCTTCACCCAGGACGTCGCCAGCGCCTCGCGGCCCAGCTGCGCGGTGAGCACCGCCTCGGCGGCGCTGCGGCACCCGGCGGTGTTGGGCAGCGGCTCGATCCCGTGGCGGGCGAGCAGGTCGAGCACGCCGGTGCGCTCCCCGGTGTCCATCCGGCGGATCGCCACCGTGGTGAGCTCGGTCTGCGCGGCCAGCAGCGCCTGCTCCAGCAGCGCCATGCTGCCCGCGCCGCCGGTACCCAGGATCAGCCGGGAGCCAAACTCCCGTCCCGCGATGACCAACGGGTCGTCTGCCACCTGTTTCACCCTCCCTGCACGGCGGTGAGCACCTCGATCAGCGCGCCCGGACGCAGCGGCGTGCGCAGCCAGGACGCGCGGGGCACGACGGCGCCGTCCATGGCCACCGCCACCCCGGTCGACGGCACGGCGAGCCGCTCCAGCACGTCGGCCACCGTGCTGCCCGCGGGCAGCACCCACTGCTCCCCGTTCACCAGGACGTTCATGCCTCGCTCCGCACCAGCTGACGGCCGATCCGGGCCGGGTCGGCGGGCGCCGCCTCGTCCGGGACGGGCTCGCCGCGCAGCAGCGCCAGCACCGCGTCGGCGGTGAGCGGGGCGAGCAGGATGCCGTTGCGATGATGACCGGTGGCGGCGAGCACTCCGGGTTCGAGCTCGCCGATCACCGGCAGGTTGTCCGGACTGCCCGGCCGCAGTCCGGCCGCGGTCTCCTCCAGCACGTACTCCGCGATCGCGGGCAGTACCCGTTCGGCGTCGGTGAGCAGCTCGCGCACCCCGCCCGCGGTGACCTCGGTGTCGAACCCGACCTCGCGCTGGGTGGCGCCGAGCACCACCCGGCCGCCCGGCCGCGGCACCAGGTAGCAATGCCTGCCGCCGACCACGGCGCGCACCGTCCTGGACGGCGGCGGCGGCACCCCGCGACGGCCGCGCAACCGCAGGATCTCGCCCTTCACCGGGCGGATCGCATCGCGCAACGCGGGATGCAGCGCGGCGCTGTAGGCCCCCGCGGCCAGCACCACGGCATCGGCGGGGGGCAGGTCGTCGCAGCGCCGGGCGCGGAACCGCACACCGGCGCGCCCACATGCCGCGAGCAGCGACTCCACGAGCGCCCGGTTGTCCACCGAGAGGTCGCCGGGCACCGACAGCGCGCGCCGGACCTGCGGGCCCAGCGCGGGCTCGGCGCGGCGGGCCTCGCGGCCGACCAGGACCTCCACCCGGCGGCCCATGCGCAGCAGTTGCTCGGCCTGGCGGTCCAGTTCGGCCCGGTCGCCCGGGTCGAGACCGACGACCAGGGTGCCCGCGGTGTTCAGGCCGGGGTCGACGCCCGCGGCGGCGAGGTCCGCGGCGAAGCGGGGCCAGCGCCGCAGCGCGGCCGCACCCATCGCGAGCAGCTCCTCCTCACCCGGCACCGCCTCGGTGACCGGCGCGAGCATCCCGCCTGCGACCCCGGAGGCGCCCGATCCGGGCGCCGGATCGTGCACGGTGACCTCGAAGCCTGCGGATGCGGCACGCCAGGCGCAGCTCAGGCCGACGACGCCGCCACCGACCACAGCCACGGTATTGGACACGGACATTCCCATCACCCATCACGCTCCCTGCGCCGGCATGACCCGGATCAGGTTCGACGGTCGGGGTCGCCGTGACCCCCTCTCAGCCCAGTGCGGTGCGGGCTCCCGTGCGGACCGCCATCCACCCTACCTCGATACGGTGCGGTGATGGACGGCGCACAGATCAGGGATCGGCTGGCCGACGCGCGGTTGTACCTGTGTACCGACGCGCGGGCCGGGCGTGGCGATCTCGCCGAGTTCGCGGACGCGGTGCTCGCCGGTGGGGTGGACATCGTCCAGCTCAGGGACAAGGGCCCGGCCGGGCCGCTGGAGGCGCGCCAGGAGCTTGCCGCGCTGGAGGTGCTCGCCGACGCCTGCGCGCGGCACGGCGCGCTGCTGGCGGTGAACGACCGCGCGGACGTGGCGCTCGCGGCCGGCGCGGATGTGCTGCACCTGGGCCAGGACGACCTGCCGGTCGGGTGGGCGCGTCGCGTCGTCGGCGAGGAGATGGTGATCGGCCGCTCCACCCACGACGAGAAGCAGGCCGCCGCGGGCGCCAGGGAGCCCGGGGTGGACTACTTCTGCACCGGGCCGTGCTGGACGACGCCGACCAAGCCGGGGCGTCCCGCGGCCGGGCTGGACCTGGTGCGGGCCACCAGCGCCGACCCGGCGGCGGCGCAGCGGCCCTGGTTCGCCATCGGCGGCATCGAGACCCTCGAACGGCTCGACCAGGTCCGCTGCGCCGGAGCGCAGCGGGTGGTTGTGGTACGCGCGTTAACCGAGGCCGAGGATCCCCAGCAGGCCGCCGCCGCTCTGGCTGGGCGCCTGCGCGGAGGGGGTTGACCGGCTGGCCTGACCGGCGCCGGTCACCAGGGTCAGCCCGTACGCCGCCAGCGGCGCGCCGATCGGCTGGAAGTAGGTCTCGCCGCCGAGCAGGCAGCCGCCGGAACCACCGGAGAGCGTGCCCTGCGCCTGGCTGCCCGCGAAGTACGGGCCGCCGGAGTCGCCGGGCTCGGCGCACACGTTGGTCTGGGTGAGCCCGTTGACCACGTCACCGCCGCCGTAGTTGATCGTCTGGTTGACCGCTTCCACGGTGCCGCAGTGGTAGTTGCTGGACGACCCGGACCGGCAGATCGAGGCACCGACCGGAACGGGGGTGGCGCCGGTGATGGCCACGAAGCCGTTGTTGCCCTCGACGCTGGAGGTCTGCGTCCAGGACGGTGAGGTCACCTGGATGAGCCCGTAGTCGGTGCCGGGGAACGAGGAGCGCGCCACCGGGCCGATCGGGGTGCCGTCCGCGCCGGTCCACGTCCCGCCCAGCGCGGTGCAGTGACCCGCGGTGATGATGTACCTGGCGTTGCCCGCGGTGGCGTTGAAACCGATCGAGCAGCGTCCGCCGGACCCGGCGATGAGCGCGTCGCCACCGACCAGGTCGGCGTAGAGCGCGGGGCGCTGCTTGACCTGCTTGACACGGACGTCGCTCAGGCCCGTCGCGAACGTCCTGGCGGCTGCGGGGTCGGTCGCGGAGACCACCACGGAGTTGCTGGCCGGGTCCACGTACCAGCCGGTCACCGAGTCCGGCACGGTCCGCGAGCGCGCGTCCAGCACACCCATGACCTGCTCCAGCGACAGCAGGTCGTTGGAAACCAGTCGCGGCTGCGCGCCCGCGGCCAGGATGCGCCCGGTCTCGGCGGCGTCGGTGGTGGCGACGGTCAGCGCGGTGCTGCCCGGCGCGAACCAGGCGCCCGCGAACGAGGTGCCCAGCGCACGCTGCATGGTCGAGACGAGGCTGCTCGCCGAACCCTCGCCGGCCAGCCGCTGCCGGGCCCGCGGGGCGGACAGCCCGGCCTCGCGCTGCAACGTCTGCACCTGCGCGGCGGCCACCTGCGCGGCGGAACCGGCAGCGGGCGCGGAGCTGGCGAAGTTCGGACTAGCGGAGTTCGGACTAGCGGAGGCAGGCACTGCAAGCCCCAGGCTGAGCAGCAGGGCGGAAGCGGCGCCGAGCGCACGCGGGAGCCTTCGTGCGAGCACGGATCGGTCCTTTCGGAACTAGCGGGTCGCCAAGTGACTCCCCCTGGTCACTACACGCTAAAGATCCGTCACTCTTCGATGAAGACTCCTTTCGGAGGTATCCATTCCACCATCCGGCGGAACGCGGCACTCACCCTGCGAGGTCGTAGCACAACGGCCTGGAATTATTACGCGCGGTCATCGTCCGATGCCGGGAAGCGGCAACGCCGGCCCGTTCTGCGGCGGCTGCTCGTTGGTGGGCTGCGGCTGCCCGTCGCGCTGCGGCGCGGAGGTCTGCGGTGCCTGGCTGCGCTGCAGACCAGGCAACTGGCTGTTCGACGAGGTGGTGTCGGGCGCGGCGGACTCGCTGCTCGGGGGCGTGCTGCTCGGCGTCGGCGCCACCGAGGACGGTGCGCTGGACGCCGGCCTGGCCGGGACCACCGGCCGCTCCGGGGCCGGATGTGGGTCTGCGACGCGGCCGAACGTGGTCCCCGCGCCGTTGCCGCCGAGCGACTCCCCGCTCGCCAGCTCGAAGCCCGTGATCACGAACATGGCCAGCGCGAAGGCGCCGACAGCGGCGAGCAGCGCCGCGCTCCACCGCAGCACGGTCTTCCGCCGCGTGGGGGTCCCCGATTCGGCTGAGACCGCCGGGTCCGCACCCGGCCCGCCCTGGGGCGGCGGAACTCCTCCCTGCGCCGCGCCGCCGGGTCCATTGGGTCCCGGCGCGCTGGGTCCCGGCCCGTTCGGCGTCGGCCCGTTGGATCCCGGTCCGTTGGGTCCCGGTCCGTTGGGTCCCGGTCCGTTGGGTCCCGGCCCGTTCGGCGTCGGCCCGTTCGGCGTCGGCCCGTTCGGCGCCCGTCCCACCTGGGTGCGGCCCTGCGCCTGCATGCGCCTGGTCGGCATGCCCTGGGTCGGCATGCCCTGGGTCGGCATCCCGGGGCTCGGCATGCCCTGGGTGGGCGGCGCGCCGGGGAAACGTTGGGTCTGCATGCCCTCGTCCGACATGCGCTGCGTCGGCATCCCGGGGCCCGGCATGCCCCTGGTCGGCATGCCCCTGGTCGGCATCCCCCGGGTCGGCATCCCCCGGGTCGGCAGACCCTGGTTAGGCAGGCCCTGGTTAGGCATTCCCTGGTTAGGCATGCCCTGGGTCGGCGTGCCCGGGGAGGAGTACGGGAACCGTTGCGTCGGCACGGCGCCCGGCGGGCCGCCCGGACGGTTCCCCCGCACCGCGAGGGCGCGCATCCGTGCGCGGCTGCGCTCCAAGGACGCCTGATAGAGCGCGGTACCGACCGTGGTGATGACGCTGGCGCCACCGGCGCCGATGAGGGTGCCCAGCGCGCCGAGCTGCGAGGTGAAGACCGCAGTGGTGACCGCCGCGAGCGCGCCCGCGGTCACCTGGGTGACATTCAG
>DASXOL010000204.1:0-4221 GCA_036494295.1 Pseudonocardiaceae bacterium | reverse complement strand
CAGCACGTTGGCGGTTTCCAGTACATCGGTGGTCGTGGCAAGGCCGGAGTCGAAGGACCCGTCAATCGCCAGCACCGTCACTCGCATGGCGGAAACAATATCTAATGCGTCGTATCCGCCACTGGAGCGCGCGCCGCATCGGCCATAGCGTGGGGCGGGTAAGCAGAAAGCGAACGAAGGGATGGCGCCGTGGCCGTCACAGTGGGCCTGCTCGTCACGCTCGAGGCGAAGCCGGGAAAGGAGGACCGGGTCGCCGAGTTCCTCAACGCGGGACGGGGCCTGGTCGAGCAGGAGCCGGGCACCGTCACCTGGTACGCGTTCCGGCAGAGCCAGACCACCTTCGGCATCTTCGACACCTTCGGCAACGACGACGGACGGCAGGCGCACCTGTCGGGTGAGGTCGCCAAGGCGCTCGGCCAGGTCGCCGACGACCTGCTGGCCGCGGCGCCGGACATCCGCCCGATCGACATCCTCGCGTCGAAGGGTGCCTGAGCTGCAGGCGTGAACCAGCTCCCGTCGCCCGGCATCCTGGTCCTGCGCGCTCCGGGCGACGGGCGAGCCCCGAGTTCGGCCAAGCTGCGGCCGGCTCGGGGCGTCGCCGCGGGAGCGTTGACCTCTGGAGGTGCACCGAGATGACTCCCATGACCCGCGACGAGTACCGGGCGTTCGTCGGCTCCGGCACCCGCACGGCCAAGCTGGCCACGACCCGTCAGGACGGGCGTCCGCACGCGGTGCCGGTGTGGTTCGTCATGGACGGTGACGACCTGCTGTTCACCACCGGGACGCAGTCGGTGAAGGGCCGCACCATCCGCAGGGACCCCCGCGTCGCGGCCTGCGTGGACGAAGAGCGGCCGCCCTACGCGTTCGTGCTGGTCGAGGGCACCGCCACGATCATCTCCGATCCCGACGAGGTGCTCGATCTCGCGACCCGCTGCGCGGCCAGGTACATGGGCGAGGACCTCGCCGCGGAGTACGGGATGCGCAACTCGGGCGAAGGCAAGATCGCCGTGCGCATCACACCGAGCAAGATCGTCGCGGAGGCCGCCGTCGTGGAGTGAACTCCGGGTGACGAGATCAACGGCGGCTGGTGGCCGACCCGCCGAGTGCGGAAGGATCATCGTTCCCCGCGCCGGATCCCAGCTCTTGGAGACACGAAATGGACGACGACCGTGCCGACCGCACGATCAGCGCGCTGCGTACTGGCCACGACGATCTCGTCGCCCGTGTCGGCGCCATGACCACCGATGACCTCACCGGACCCTCCGCGGCCAGCGAGTGGACCGTCGCGCAGGTCCTCAGCCACCTGGGCAGTGGCGCCGAGATCATGCTGGCGACTCTGACATCGGCGCTGGAGGGCGACGCGGGTCTCGACGACGGATACAACCAGCGGGTCTGGGACCGCTGGAACGCGATGGCACCCGGCGAACAGGCCGAAGGACTGATGCGCACCAACGAGGAGCTGGTCGGTCGGCTCGAAGGGCTGGACCAGGCGACCAAGGCGACATTGCGCATCGACCTGGGCTTCCTGCCCGAGCCGGTCGACGTGGCCACCATGGCGGCGCTGCGACTCAGCGAGTTCACCTACCACTCCTGGGACATCCGGGTCATGTCCGACCCGGCGGCGGCGCTGGCACCCGATGCCCTCGAGCCGATGCTCGAACTGCTGAGCATGCTGATCGGCTTCCTCGGACATGCCGACGTGTTCGACGGCGAGCCGGGCGACCTCACGGTGCGGACCACCGCCCCGGACCGCACCTTCGGGCTCCAGCTGCGCGACGCGGTCGCTCTGGTCGACACCCCCGCCCAGCAGTCCGGAGTGCTCGACACACCCGCGGAGTCATGGCTGCGGCTGACCGCAGGGCGGCTCGCCCCCCAGCACACTCCGCCCGAGGTGCGGCTCGCCAGCGACACCGTCACCCTCGACGACCTGCGGCGAGCCTTCCCCGGTTTCTGAACCGAGCCCGCTGCCCGGTCAGCTGTCGCGCCAGCGGTAGAGGTCGCGCAGCAACGCGATCTCCGCACCGTGGTGGATCGCCTCGCGGTTGATGTGCAGGATCAGCTCGGACATCGGCGAGTCGGCCCAGGGACCCTCGGCCGGTCCGCACGGGCGGGCCAGCCCGTCGGCCCCGAGGCTGCGCACCCCGGCGGTCCACGCGGCGTAGGTCTCGTCGAGCTGGGCGAGCGCCCCCGCGGCGTCGCCCGGGTAGTCGTGGTTCATGTAGTCGTACGGCGGGCCGCCGAAATGCCCGGCGACCCGCATGCCGAAGACACCGACGACGAGGTGGCCGATCCGCCAGGCGATGGTCGTGACCGGCGCCGGGTCTGGCGCGGGCATCGCGAAGTCGATCGTCAAGTCGCCGCTGCCGCCCACGATGGGCGCGGTGCTCGTGCCGCTCGGTCGCACGTTCCACGCGCCGGACACGGGCTCCCAGCGGTACTCGTGGTCGGTGAGCCCGTCGAGGCGAGGACGCAGGTGGTGGCGCCAGTGGAACTCGAGTTGCTCGACGAGTTGAGCGTTCCAGTCGAGAGGTGACGCCTGCGAGGACTGGCCGGCCGATGCGGCTCCGGAAGAAGTCATGGTGACGACGCTAGAGCCCGATGCGGACAGTTTCGGTCCTCAATTGGACGGTCGAATGCTCAGTTGTCGAAAGCTCGGCGCAGTGCGGTGGCTTGACCCCGCCTCGGCCAGAAACCCGTAGGTCCCCTCGTCCAGCAGCTCGCGCGCCGCTGTGGCCAGTGCGCCGTAGGCGACCAGGGCGAACGCGCCACCGACCGACACCCGCCGCACCCCGAGCCGGCCCAGCTCGGCCACCGCGGGCGCACCGGGGCGGGCCAGGACGTTCACCGGCCGATCGACCGACGTGACCACCTGCCGGATGTCCTCGGCGGCGACGAGACCCGGTGCGTACAGCACGTCGGCACCCGCCTCCTGGTAGGCCTGCAGCCGGGTGATCGTGTCCGCGAGATCGCTCACCCCGCGGATGTGGTTCTCGGCGCGCCCGGTGAGCACGAGCCGCCCCTGCGCCGCCTCGGCCGCGACCTTCTCCCGCGCCAGACCGAGCTCGTAGATCTCTCCGCGGGTGGGGTCCCAGTCCTCCACCGAGCATCCGGCCAGGCCCGCCGCCACGGTCAGCCGGACCGTCTCGGCGGTCCGTTCCGGATCGTCGGCGAAGCCGTTCTCCAGGTCCGCGCTCACCGGCAGCTCGGTGGCCGCCACCAGCGTCGCGGCGTGGGCGATGGCCTCGTCGCGGGTCACCGCGCCGTCGTGGCGCCCGAGCGTGGCGGCATGACCGGCGCTGGTGGTGGCCAGCGCCTGGAAGCCGAGGAACGCCAGGATCTTGGCCGTGCCCGCATCCCATGCGTTGGCCAGCAACAGCGGGGCGGGACCGGCGTGCAGCGAGCGGAACCGCGCAGCCCGATCGGATCCGCCAGGAGACGAGCTCGTGGTGATGGCGGCCACGCTAACGCTCGACCCCGACATCGGAAGGACCGTCAATCGCCGGCACGGCCGTACAGGGTGGTCACCGCCCCGCGCTCGCCGCCGTTCCCGCCGGGTTCACTCGGACGCAACCGCAGCGCCATCAGCGGGCAGAGATTTACGGCCCGCTGGGCATGACCCGCCAGTGCGTCCGGCACCTCCGGTTCACGCCCGCCCGCATGGGGCACCGGGTAGCCCCACGGGTCCCGGGCCAGCAGCTCCGGCAGCAGTTCGGTACACAGCCCGCGGCCGTCGCAGGCGGTCCAGTCGATGTGCAGTCGCGAGCTCATCGGGCACCTCCGCGGGCCGAGCAGCGCCGGTCGAGGTGCAGGCGCACCCCGCGTCGAACACGGCCAGGTTGCTGCGCACGAAGCGCGCGGTGCCGTCCGGGTGGTGGCAGGCGCCGCGGCCGTCCACCAGCCTGGTGAGCCGATCCAGCTCGGCAGCCGGCTCGGGACCGTGGCCGCCGTCGGCCAGCCTGGCCAGGGCGCCGGCCAGCGCGGGCAGCCCGAACCGGCACGGACCACACTGGCCCGCGCTCTGGCCGGCGAGATAGGCGGCGATCCGGACGCTCTCCCGCAGCCCGCACACCGCCCTCGGCAGCGCGACGACGACTCCCGCGCCGAGGGAGACGCCGAGCGGGCGCAGCCCGGACGGCGACAGCGGCACGTGCCCGGCGGTGGCCGTCGGCAGCCAGCCGCCGTGATAACCACCGACCAGCACGGCCTGCAGCGGGGCGGCGG
>DASXOL010000203.1:0-11505 GCA_036494295.1 Pseudonocardiaceae bacterium | reverse complement strand
GACCGGACGGGTGCGCTCGCCGCTCGCACCGGTGCGCGCACGACCGCGATGCTGCGCTTCGGGCCGATCGCCGTCGCGTTGTGGACGCTCTTGGTGGACGTGGACCTCGGTCGGGGTGTCGCCGCCTACGAGCGGGCACAGGGGATCGACGTCGAGGCGCTGCACAGCAGGGCACGGACCGGCGCCTACCACCTCGCCCTGGCCTGTGCGCTGGCCCAGGACGGTGGGGACCGTGACGACGAGGCGATCCGCCACCTCGCCCTGGCCGATCAGGCCGCGCCGGTGCGGACGCGCAACCACCCGATCGTCCGAGAGCTGACCGAGGAACTGACCAGGCGGGCTCGCAGACAGTTGCGGGAGGTGGACAGCCTGCTTGACCGCTTCGGGCTCGCCGGGCAGCGTTCACCCGGGGTGAACATCTAGACCTGCGGTACCGACACGCTGCGGGCGCCGAGTTGTAGGGGGTGATGCCCGGTGGCCGAGACCGCGGCGGTGGACCGGGAGTCGGTCGAAATCGGGCGGCGGGTGCGGCTGATCCGCCGTCGTCGTGGGTTGAGCCTGGACGTGGTGGCGGGGCTGGCCGGGATCAGCAAGCAGTACCTGTCGATGCTGGAGCGCGCGCAGCGCGGTTTCCACCGGCGTGGGCTGGTCGAGAACCTGGCCGGCGCGCTGGGGTGCTCGGTGACCGACCTGACAGGTCAGCCATGCCTGCCGGTCGACCGCGGCACCGCCGAGGCGCTGACGGCTCTTCCCGGGATCCGTATCGCGCTGCACAACTACGGCCCCGAGGACGTACCCGATGTCCGTCCGCGTCCATTGGGCGAGCTTGTCGCGTGGGCACATTCCGCGAACGAACACCGGGACCAGAGCAGGTTGTCACTTGCCGGACGCGACATAGGCACCCTCATCACCGAGCTGCGGGTGCACGCGCGAACCGCTGGATCGGCCGACCGGGGCCGGGCGATCAACGCGCTGGTCATGGCATGCGCGGTCGCGGGCCCGGTCGCGCGGGTCAGCGGCGGCAGCGCCGATCTGTCCGCCTCTACCGGCCGCCTCGCCATGGATCTCGCCGTGCCGCACAGTCATCCGGGGCTGACGGGTTTCGCCCGCTGGTACTGGGCGTCGGACCTCTCGTGCTTGGGGGCGCAAGAGCGCGCCCGGAAGGTGGTGACCACCGGCATCGACGAGCTGGCCGGCGTGGTGCGCCTGGACTCCGAGGACACGATGGCCGCCGAGATGCTCGGCATGTTGCATCTGCGCCACGGGTGGATCGCTGCCCGGCAAGGCCGCGCCACCGAGGCGCGTATCCATGTGGCCGAGGCCGAGACGATCGCCGGCCGGATCGGGGAGTGCAACGCCATGCGGCGCCATTTCGGCCCCACGAATGTGCGGCTGAACCGGCTGGGCATCGGCGTGGACCTGGGCGACGGTGGCCGGGCCTACGCGGAGGTCACGCAGGCGCCGCTGGATGCAAAGGCATTGGGCAGCAGGACCGCGGCATCGGAAATGCACTTGGACCTGGCCCGCGCACTCGTGCAGGACGCAACCGGTCGCGACGACAAGGCGATCCGGCACCTCGACACCGCGGACCGTCTTGCGCCGCAGCGGGTCCGGATGAACCCCGTCGCTCGTGACCTGGTGGCCGACCTGCATCGACGCTCCAAGCGCCGGATGTGGGAGCTGGACTCCCTGTGCAACCGCCTCGGCATCGCGCGCTGACGGAGCGGCACCCGCTGCGGGGTTGGCGGCTCTTCAAGTGCCACAAACCCCCGCCCCGGACACCTCAAACGACAGCAGACCCTGAGGCGCTGCGGACTTCGAGGCGCCGCCAAGCCCAGGCCGCGAGCACTGTCCAGAACGCCAGACCCACCAGCTCACCGACGGCCTCGGCCATGGTGCCGGGACTGCCGAAACCGATGACCCGGTCGACGTAATCGGAGACGATGTTGTTGGCGGCGTGCAGCGCGACGGCAGGCCATGCGCTGCCGGTGACGAGGTACAGGTACCCGGCGAACGCGCTGACCCCGACCAGCGTCGTCGTCAAGATCGCCAGGTGCACTGGCAGCGGTAGGCCGTGTGGTGGACCGGAGGTGACCACGAGCCCATAGTGGAACGCCGCCCAGGACAGTCCGGTGAGGACAACCGCGGTTCGCGCCCCGGCCAGGCGAGTCAGGCGGACCTGCAGGAAGCCACGCCACCCGAACTCTTCCAAGATTCCTTGGCGCAGACCGCCCAGCAGGTGCCAGGCTCCGATCGGGAGAAGCAACCCACCGGCGGGCGGCAGATGCGCGAGGCCGGTGGCTGTGATGGCGACGACTCCGAGCACCGTCCCGCCCGCCCCGGTCAGTACCGCGACCGCGAGCCGCCTCGCGCCGAGACGATGGATCCCCAGGTCGGCAAGACTGCTCCACCGTCGGGGCAGCAGCACGCAGAGGACGACCGCGACCAGGGACGGAATTCCGAGTATGGCGAGTGCAGGCCGGCCCATCAGCCCGAACCCATTCATGGCCGACACGACCACCACGACGAAGACCGCGACAGGTAGCCAACCGCCGCGCCGAGCAGAGACCACTTTCGGAGGTGCGGCCTGCCGGGGAAGCAGGTGGCTCCCCGGAGGTTCCTGACGAGACACGGCCGCACCGCACCTTCACCGTAGGATGTTTGATAATCAAACACACTATGACTCAGATTTGTTCGACAGTCAAAGACAATCGAACCGCGAGGTACCGGTCAGGCGAGGATCACCGGGGATCGCTCGCCTCGGAAGCGGTCCCAGGTCCGTGCTGCTCGCGGGCGGCGATGGCGGTCTCGATGCACTGCCTGGCGCCCGCTAGATGCCGCTCGCACACGGCGGCGAGCTGCTCGCCGCGCTCCCACAGCACCAGCGACTCCTCCAGCGCCAGCCCGCCCGCCTCCAGGGCGCGCACCACCTCGGCCAGCTCGTCGCGCGCGGCCTCGTAGCCGAGCGTGGCCGGATCCTCCACCGTCGCCTCCCTTTCGCGAGCCTCGATCATGCCTCGCGTTCGCCGGTCACCACGGCAGGCACGGCGCCGTCGGCGAGCCGGATCCGCAGCGCGGTGCCGCTCGGCGCGTCGGCCACCGACCGCAGCACGTGCGGGCCTGCCGGGTCGTCAACCCGCTGGACCACGGCGTATCCCCGCGAGAGGGTCGCCGCGGGCCCCAGTGTCGTCAGGCGGGCCGCGGTGTGCACCAGCCGCTCCTCGGCCGCCCGCACCCCGCCGAGCAGCGCCCGTTCCGCCCTGGCCCGCAGATCATCCACCAGCCGGTCCTGCTCTCGCAGCGGGCGCACCGGATCGGCCAGCACGGGGCGGCTGCGCAGCGCGTCGAGCAGCCGTCGTTCCCGGTCCACCCAGCCGTGCAAGGCGCGCCGCGAGCGGTCCCGCAGCTGGCGCAGCAAGGCGGTCTCCTCGGCGACGTCGGGCACCACGCGCTTGCCCGCGTCGGTCGGGGTGGAGCAGCGCCGGTCGGCGACGTGGTCCAGCAGCGGGGTGTCCGGCTCGTGCCCGATCGCGGAGACCACCGGTGTCCGGCAGTTCGCCACCGCTCGGCACAGCGCCTCGTCGGAGAACGGCAGCAGGTCCTCCACGCTGCCTCCGCCGCGGGCGATCACGATGACCTCGACCGCGGGATCGCGGTCCAGCACGGCGAGGGCGTCGATGATCTGGCCGGCCGCGAGGCCGCCTTGCACCGCGACGTTCTCCACCCGGAAGCGCACCGCGGGCCAGCGCGCGGTGGCATTGCTGATCACATCGCGCTCCGCGGCGCTGGCGCGGCCGGTGATCAGCCCGACGCAGCCGGGCAGGAACGGCAGCGGGCGCTTGCGGCGGGGGTCGAACAGGCCCTCGGCGTCGAGCAGCCTGCGCAGCCGTTCGATGCGGGCCAGCAGTTCGCCGATGCCCACCGCGCGGATCTCGTCCACCCGCAGGCTCAGCGTCCCCCGGCCGAGGAAGAACGACGGCTTGCCGTGCACCACCACCCGGCTGCCGTCCACCAGCGGCGGTTGGCGGTCCCGGACCAGCCCGGCCGCGCAGGTGAGGGTGAGCGACACGTCGGCCGCCGGATCGCGCAGCGTCAGGAACGCGGTTCCGGTGCCCGCACGCGCACTGACCTGGGTGATCTGCCCCTCCACCCATACCGCGCCCAGCCGTTCGATCCAGGCCGCGATCTTGCGCGCGACCGTGCGGACCGGCCACGGATCCTCCGGCGTGGTGGCCGGATCGGTCACTGCGCGCGGACCGTGACGATCCGGTTGGACAGCATCGTGACGAACGGCGGGCGTTCCCGGTTCGCCTGCTCGTGCGCCAGCAGTTCCTCGAGCTGCGACAACGACAGTGCCCGCAGCTTGCCGCGCAGCTGAGGAAGCGTCAGCTCGTCGTACTCGGGCAAGGCGTCGGGCGCACCGGCTTTCGTACCCGCCCGCTCGGTACCGGTGTGCTGGCTCACCGCCTGCGCCGCGCCGTTGGGGGAGCTCGACTCGGTGCTGTCGGCTGCCGCGTCGTCCTGGGTGTCCTCGTGCTCGGAGCGCTCGGAGTGCTCGGAGTGCTCGGACGACAATGCGCGGGCGATCATCGCCTCGTCGGCCTCGCCGTGCCGGCGGGCGCCCGGACCGGGCACGACCGTCGCGAGACCGTCCTCGTCGGGTCGGGGCGGCGTGGCCGGCTCGTCTGTGCTCTCGTCGGTGATCTCTTCTTCGTCCTCGTCGAACCGGGCCCACGACGGGGTGTCCTCCACCGGCCGGAACAACGAGAACACCTCGTCACCCTTGACGGCCAGCGCGGTGACGCGCTGCTGCATTCGCATGCCTGCCTGAATAGCGCGGCTGGCCGTGGTGACGGGCAGCTCGGCGAGCTGCTCGGGTAGCTTGCGTGCCTCTTCCAGGGCGGTGGCCAGCAGGCCCGCGGCGACACGGACTGGCAACGGCAAGGGATTCATGGTTGTCAAGCCTGCCGCAGTAACCGCCGCAATGCCTACCCGGACAGCGCAGAGCGTCCTCGAATACCACTCGGCGGGCGGCCCGTAGGGTGGGGCCATGACCAAGCGTGTGCTGCTCGCCAAGCCCCGGGGCTACTGCGCGGGGGTCGACCGAGCCGTCGTGTCCGTCGAGAAGGCGCTCGAAACCTACGGTCCGCCGATCTACGTGCGCAAGCAGATCGTGCACAACCGGCACGTCGTGGAGACGTTGCAGGACCGCGGCGTGATATTCGTCGAGGAGGCCGACGAGGTGCCCGAGGGCGCCATCGTGGTGTTCTCCGCGCACGGCGTCTCCCCGGCGGTGCACGCACAGGCAGGCACCCGCAGCCTGCGGACCATCGACGCCACCTGCCCGCTGGTCACCAAGGTGCATCAGGAGGCCAAGCGGTTCGCCCGCGACGACTACGACATCCTGCTGATCGGCCACCAGGGCCACGAGGAGGTCGAGGGCACCGCGGGGGAGGCGCCCGAGCACATCCAGCTGGTCGACGGGCCGGACGCGGTCGACGCGGTGACGGTGCGCGATCCGTCCCGCGTGGTGTGGCTGTCCCAGACGACGCTGTCGGTGGACGAGACCATGGAGACCGTGGCCCGGCTCAAGGAGCGCTTCCCCGAACTGGCCGACCCGCCCAGCGACGACATCTGCTACGCCACGCAGAACCGCCAGGTGGCGGTGAAGGCGATGGCACCCGAGTGCGACCTGGTCGTGGTGGTGGGATCGCGCAACTCGTCCAACTCGGTGCGGCTGGTCGAGGTGGCCCTGAACGCGGGCGCGCGAGCCGCCTACCTGGTCGACTACGCGCGCGAGATCGCCCCGGCCTGGCTGGACGGTGTGCAGACGGTGGGCGTGACCAGCGGCGCCTCGGTGCCGGAGGTGCTCGTCCGCGGTGTGCTGGACCTGCTGGCCGAGCACGGCTACGGCGAGGTCGAGGAAATCAGCACGGCCGACGAGAAGCTGGTCTTCTCGCTGCCCCGGGAACTCAAGCGCGCCGCGGCCCGCTGACCGGGCGGGCGCTCAGGGTTCGGCGCGGCGGCGGCGCCTGCGCGGGGCCGCCGCGTTGTCCCGCGGCGCGTTCCGCCGCGTGTCCCGCGGCGCGCTCCGTGAGGTGGCGTCCTGTGCGGCGGCCTTGCCCGCGGGCTCGCCGGCCGGACGCGGGGTCGGTCGCGGCCGGTCGCGTGGCGGTTCCTGCCGCGCCTTCGGTGTCTCGGCCTGATCCCGCTCGGACTGATCCCGCTGCGCTTGCGCGGCGTCCTTCAGTGGTCGCTGGGTGAGCAGCCGGTACGCCCCGATGCCGACCGTGGCGAGAGTGGTGATCGCCATCGTGGGAAAGCCGTTGATCAGCGGCGTGCCGACAACCAGTGCCGCCGCGGTCGTCCCGCCCCCGTTGGGCAGCGAGCCGGTGAGCAGCACCACCACCGGAACCATGCCCGCGAGGATCAGCGGCGGCTGGACCATCGGCCCGAACAGTCCCTTGCGCTGCACCGCCGCCACCGCCAGCACGCAACCGAGGAAGTAGCACACCTGGAACACGATGCCGAGCCGGTTGCTCCGTTCCATGTCGGCGAACGCGCCCACCGCGGTGAGAACGAGAGCCACCACCACCGCCGCCCACCACGGCAGGCCTGGGCGCTCGGGAAGCAGCGAAAGCTCGCCCCACGCGAGTCCGCGCCCGGTGGCGGGACGTTCCCGGGATGTCGTGCTCACTCGTTTACACTAGCCCGCCCTGGCGGGGCGGAACGCCGCCGGTGCAGCTGCTCGGCCGCCCAGCTCCAGTCCTCCGTCGACTCCTCGGAATCAGCCAGGTCAGCGGCGGTCCGCTCGATCTCGGCAGGATCCTCGCCGGGTGTGACCAACTCGACCGCCTGCAGGGTCCGCGGGTTCTTCTCCACCTGCTCCGGGGCGGCCAGCTCCTCGCTGACCACCTCGAGCTCACCGAACCGCCGCGCGGTCACCAGCACGCGCGACTCCAGGGAGCTCACCGTGTTGTTGTAGGCCTGCACCGCACCGCCCAGCTGCTTGCCGAGCTTCGCCACGTGCCCGCCCATGGTGGCGAGCCTGCTGTGCAGCTCGCGACCCAGCTCGTGCACCCGCGTCGCGTTGCGGGCCAGCGCCTCCTGGCGCCACGTGTAGGCCACCGTGCGCAGCAATGCGATGAGGGTGGTCGGGGTGGCGATCACGACGTGGCGCTCGAAGGAGTACTCCAGCAGCGCCGGGTCGGCCTGCAAGGCCGCTTCGAGGAACGGGTCGCCGGGGACGAAGAGGACCACGAACTCGGGCGTCGGCTCGAAGCGCTGCCAGTAGGCCTTGCCGGCGAGGGAGTCGACATGCGCGCGCAGGTGCCGTGCGTGCGCGGCCAGCCGGGCGCTGCGCAGGTCCGGGTCGGTGGCGTCGACGGCCTCCAGATAGGCACCGAAGGGCACCTTGGCGTCCAGCACGATCTCCTTGCCGCCGGCCAGGTGCACGACCAGGTCGGGGCGGACCAGGGCGTCGTCGTCGCCGCTGTGGTCGGTGGCGGTGACCTGCCGGGAGAAGTCGCAGTGCTCCACCATGCCGGCCAGCTGCACGATCCGCTCCAGCTGCAGCTCGCCCCACCGGCCACGCACCTGCGGGGCGCGCAGCGCGGTCACCAGCTGGCGGGTCTCCGCCTGCAGCTGCTCGGAGCTGCGGTGCATGGCCCCGACCTGCTCGCGCAGCCCGGCGTAGGCGGCCTCGCGCTCCTTCTCCACGGTGCGCAGCTGGCCGTCGAGGCGGTGCAGGGTCTGCGCGACCGGTCCGAGCATCGCCTCGATGGCCTGCTGGTGCTGCGTGGCGTCGCCCTCGGCCTTGACCGACAGCGCCGCGGTCGCCTCCTTGATGCGCGACTCCGCGAGCCGCAGGAACGCCTCGTTGTTGCGGGACAGGGCCTCCGCGGACAGCGCCTGGAAGCTGTCCTTCAGCTCGCCCTCGCGCTGGGCCAGCAGCCGTTCCCGGTCCTTGGTCGCGGACCGCTCGGCGTCCAGACCGGCGCGCACTCCGGCCAGCTCGGCCTGCGCCGCGGCGAGCCGCTCGGCGGCCTCGTCGGCCCGGCTGCCCGCCTGCTGGGCGCGGGCCGTCGCGGCGTCGCGCTCGGCGCGCGCGTTGTCGGCGTCGCGTCGGGTGACGCTGAGGTCGGACTCGGCGGCCGCTCTGGCGGCGTCCGCGAGGCGCCCTGCCTCGGCCACCGCGGCGCGGCGGCTCGCCGTTGCCACCAGCCAGCTGACCAGCGCGCCGATCGCGAGACCGAGGAGCAGGGCCACGAGCACCGGGAGATCCACGGCGCACAGGGTGCTACACCGCACTGTCACCGCAGCTGAGGCGCGCCGCCACGACGCGGTACGGGTCAGCGGACGCCGACGGCGGGGTCACCCGCTCATGATCACCATTTCGGCCCGAGCAACCGCGCTGAGCGCGGCTTTTCGTGCCAGAACGATGATCACGCCGCGCCGGGGGTGGCGGCCCTCAGTGCGGTGCGGGCTGTTCGTGCGCGAGGAGCCAGCGTTTGACGGGCAGGCCCCAGCGGAAGCCGCCCAGTGAACCGTCGCTGCGCAGTACGCGGTGGCACGGCACGAACAACGCCGCCGCGTTGCGGGCACACGCCCCCGCGGCGGCGCGCACCGCCGCCGGCCTGCCCGCCTTGGCGGCGAGTCCGGTGTAGCTGACCGGGGCGCCCGCGGGCACCGCGCGCAGCACCTGCCAGGCGTGTTCGAGGAACTCGCCGGAGCGCTGCCGCACCGGCACCTCGGAGATCGCGTCCAGGTCGCCGCGGTGGTAGGCGATCACCGCATCGGTCACCGCGCCCAGTTCGGCGCGGTGGATCAGCTCCGCGGGCCGCAGCGCGGGCGAGACCTGCGGCAGCAGGTCGGCCGGATCGGCGGTCCAGCCGGAGGCGAGCACGGTGGCGTCGTCGTCCACCACCACGGTGAACGGGCCGATCGGGGTGTCGACGGTGGCGAGGTGGGCGGTGCTGGTGTTCATGCGGTCCGATCCGTTCGTCTGGTCCGGGCGAGGAGGGTGGGCTGGGCGGCGGCCCGCCACAGGTGCATGCCCGCGTAGGAGCGCCAGGGTCGCCAGTGCACCGCCCTGGCGCGCAGGCCTTCGGCGGCGGAGGGCAGCCCGAGTGCGGTTGCGCCCCGGCGGAGCGCGAGGTCGGTGTCCAGCAGCACGTCGGTGACGCCGAGCACCCGCAGCGCGACATAGCTCGCGGTCCACGGCCCGATGCCCGGTACCGCTTCGAGTTCCGCGCGCAGCTCGTCGGGGTCCCGGCCCACGTCGACCACCAGGTCGCCCCCGGCCAGTGCCGCGGCCACCGCGAGGATCGTGTCGATGCGGCGGCGCGGCCCGGCGAGCACCTCGCCGCCGCGCTCGGCGATCACGTCCGGTTCGGGGAAGATCCTGGTCAGCGACCCTTCCGGGGTTTGCAGCCGCGCGCCGAGCGCGGTGACCAGCCGGGCGGCCGCGGTGCGTGCCGCGGCCACCGTCACCTGCTGGCCGAGCAGCGCGCGCAGCACCGTCTCCGCGCCGTCCACGGTTCCGGGCACCCGGATGCCGGGGCGCTCGGCCACGGAGCGGGCCAGTGCGGGATCGGCGCCGAGCACCGTGTCGACGGCGTCCGGGTCGGCGTCGGCGTCGAGCAGCCTGCGCAGTCTGCTCACCGCGACCGGCAGGTCCCGCAGGTCGCTCAGCCGCAGCGTGCAGTCCCAGTGCGACTCGGCAGGGCGGACCGTCGCGGTGCCGGTGCCGTGCGGCAGGCGCAGCGTCCTGGCGTACCCGCCGTCGGAGGCGTCCTCGACACCGGGGACCGCGCGGGCGGCCAGGAAGGCCAGCAGCCCCGCACTGTCCATAGCGGACCGGAACGGCAGCCGCAGTGCGAGCGCGCCCTGGTCCGGGCGGGGCGCGCGACGCCTCGCGAGCCTGCGCAGCTCGGTCGGGGTGGTGGCGTACACCGCCTGCACGGTGTCGTTGAACTGGCGCACCGAGGCGAAACCCGCCGCGAACGCGACCTCGGCCAGCGGCAGCGCGGTCGTCTCCACCAGGATGCGGGCGGCCTGCGCCCGGTGCGCGCGGGCCAGCGCCAGCGGCCCGGCACCGAGCTCGGCGGTGAGCACCCTGGTGAGCTGGCGCGTCGAGTAGCCGAGCCGGGCGGCGAGGCCGGGTACTCCCTCGCGTTCCACCACGCCGTCGGCGATCAACCGCACCGCCCGGGCGACCAGGTCGCCACGCAGATCCCATTCCGGGGAGCCGGGCACCGCGTCGGGAAGGCAGCGGCGGCAGGCCCGGTACCCGGCGACCTGCGCGGCTGCCGCGGTGGGCAGGAACGTGACGTTGCGCGCCTTGGGCGTGACCGCGGGGCAGGACGGCCGGCAGTAGATGCCGGTGGTTCGCACCGCGACCACGAAGCAGCCGTCGAAGCGTGCGTCGCGGGAGGAGACGGCGCGGTAGCAGCGATCGTGGTCGAGCAGCACGAGGTCGATCCTGCCAGCGTGGACGGTGCTCGTCTGGCGGAAATCGGCCATGACCGCAGGCAGTCAATCGGCCGGTCGGCGGTGGCGACGGCGTCGGCTCGTACGGCCACACCCGGGGCCACCGGCCGGTTCGCATAGACTCGACGTCCCGTGAGCCTCACCCTCGGCATCGTCGGGCTGCCCAATGTCGGCAAGTCCACCCTGTTCAATGCGCTGACCCGCAACAACGTGCTGGCGGCGAACTACGCGTTCGCCACCATCGAGCCGAATGTCGGGGTCGTGCCGCTGCCTGACGAGCGCCTCGACGTGCTGGCGAAGATCTTCGACAGCGCCAAGGTGGTTCCCGCGACGGTGTCCTTCGTCGACATCGCCGGCATCGTGGCGGGCGCCTCCGAGGGCGCCGGACTGGGCAACAAGTTCCTCGCCAACATCCGCGAGGCCAACGCGATCTGCCAGGTGGTCCGCGTCTTCGACGACTCCGACGTGATCCACGTCGAAGGCCGGATCGATCCCGCCGAGGACATCAGCACCATCGAGACCGAGCTCGTGCTGGCCGATCTGCAGACGCTGGACCGCGCGCTGCCCCGGTTGGAGAAGGAAGCCCGCACGAATCCGCGGGAGCGGCGCGCCCCCCTGCAGGCCGCACAAGCCGCCCGCGAGGTGCTCGACTCCGGCCGCACGCTGTTCTCCGCGCGCGCGCAGCTGGAGTTCGACGCGCTCACCGAGCTGAGCCTGCTCACCACCAAGCCGTTCCTGTACGTCTTCAACGCCGACGAGGGCGTGCTCACCGACCCCGCACGCCAGGCCGAGCTGCGCAAGCTCGTCGAGCCCGCCGACGCGGTGTTCCTGGACGCCAAGGTCGAGTCCGAGCTGCTCGAAATCGACGCCGAGTCCGCGGCCGAACTGCTGGAGTCGATCGGGCAGTCCGAGCCGGGTCTGCACGCCTTGGCCCGCGCCGGCTTCCACACCCTCGGCCTGCAGACGTACCTGACCGCGGGCCCCAAGGAGGCGCGCGCCTGGACGATCCGCACC
>DASXOL010000202.1:0-10777 GCA_036494295.1 Pseudonocardiaceae bacterium | reverse complement strand
CTCCTCCACCGGAACCCTGGTGTCGCCCACCCACTCGCCCAGCGTGTCGTAGTAGCTGTCCGGCGTGTCCAGGAACTCCACGCCCCGGTCCCGCATCGCCGTCACGGCGCCGACGATGTCGCCGGTCGCCAGCGCGATGTGCTGCACGCCCGGGCCACCGTAGAACTCCAGGTACTCGTCGATCTGCGAGCGCTTGCGGCCCGCCGCGGGCTCGTTGAGCGGGAACTTCACGCGGTGGTTCCCGCTCGCCACCACCTTGGACATCAGCGCGGAGTACTCGGTGGCGATGTCGTCGCCCACGAACTCCTTGAGGTTCGTGAAGCCCATGACCCGGTTGTAGAAGGCCACCCACTCGTCCCTCCGGCCGAGTTCGACGTTGCCGACGCAGTGGTCCACCGCTTGGAACAGCCGGTCACCGGGTGCGACCAGCGGCTCCCTGGCGACGAAGCCGGGCAGGAACGGGCCGTTGTAGCGGGACCGGTCGACCAGCGTGTGACGGGTGTCGCCGTAGGTGGCCAGGGCCGCGAGTCGTGCGCTGCCGTGCTCGTCGGTGACGTCGTGCGGCTCATCCAGGACGGTGGCGCCCTGCTCGCGCGCGAACGCCACGGCACGGTCCACGTCGGGCACCTCGATGGCGAGGTCGCTCACCCCGTCGCCGTGGGCGGCCACCCGCTGGCCGAGCGGGGTCCCCGGCCGCACCGCGCCGCTGATCACGAACCGGACCTTGCCGGAGACCAGCACGTACTCCGCCGCGTCCCGGTAGCCCTGCTCCGGGCCCCGGTAGGCGACACAGGTCATGCCGAATGCCGTCGAGTAGAAGTGCGCGGCCTGCCGCGCGTTGCCGACGACGAACCGGAGATGGTCCATGCCGATGACGGGGAAGGCGTCGCGTGCCGGATCGTGGGCCACGGCACCGACCAGCAGGTCGGCTCGCTCTGCCTCGGTCGCGGCGGAACCCTCGCGATGTGCGCCGGTCTGGGCGAGTGTCTGGGTCATGGCGGCGTCCCCTTGCGTCGGACGGTTCCCGCTCAGCACAACCGATCGCCGTTCGCTGGGCAAGTGGGCGCTCACGAGCTACACAGAGCGCTCAATGTGCCCAGCAAATCCGGCAGGAAACTAGACGATGTGCTCAGTCCTGGCTCGTTGCTCCCCGAAGGGTCCCAGCAGGGGTCTGCTGTCGTTGACGGCAGCCAGAGCGGGGGTTTGTGGCTCTTGAAGAGCCCCTAACCGTCACGACGCGTTCTCCCGGGCTCGGACGGCGTCGTTGAGGGCTTTGCGCATCGGCGCGAGCGGACCGGGGTGCCCGGTCATCAGCTCCACCTGGGCCACGGCCTGGTGCAGTAGCACCGCCAGGCCGCTCACCACCCGGCAGTCCGCGGCCAGCGCCGCCCGGGCCAGCGGCGTCGGCCACGGCGAGTACACGACGTCGAGCAGCACGGCGCCCCCGGTCCAGTGCTGGACCGGCAGGTGGTCGGCCGCGCCCGAGGGCAGCGTGGAGATGACCACGTCGGCCTGCGGAATCGGCGCGGTGGTCAGGCCGCCGGAGATCACCGGACGCACACCGAGCCGCTCCGCCGCCTCGCGCAGCTCCACGGTCCGGGCCGGGTCCCGCACCAGCACCGTCGGGGTCGTCGCACCCAGTTCGGCCAGCGCGGCGAGGGCGGCCTGCGCGGTGCCGCCCGCCCCCAGGATCACCGCGGTGTCGGCGTGGTCCAGGCCGCCCTCGCGCAGTGCGGCCACCACGCCTGCCACGTCGGTGTTCTCCGCGCGGATGCGTTCGCCGAAAATCAGCGTGTTCACCGCACCCACCGCGCCGGCCAGCGGAGCCACCTCGTCGGCGAGGGTCAGCGCGACCCGCTTGAGCGGCATCGTCAGCGAGAGCCCCGCCCACTCCGGGCCGAGCCTGCCGACGAACGCGGGCAGCCCCGCCTCGTCGCACTCGAACGCCTCGTAACGCCACCCGGTCAGGCCCAGCGCCTCGTACGCCGCCGCGTGCAGCACCGGCGAGAGCGAGTGCCTGATCGGCGAGCCGAGCACCGCGGCCCGGCGCGAGGGCACGTCGATCGGGGAACCGGTGGGCGGCTGGCTTGTCGGCACGGCGTCAGTATCGCCACCCCGGCGCGTGCCGTGGTGAACCGACCCGCGCTGGACCGTCTTGCACGATCGGTGCGGGTCTGTTTACTTAGAGTCCTCAGGGCAGGCAGGCGCACGCCGACTCCTCCCGCCGTCCAGCTCCGCACGTCGAACGGGCTGATGTGCGGCGGGTATCGATCCCCGTAAGGCGAGGGAGCAGGAATGACACGGCCCAGTTGGGCGCCGGACGCGGTGGACCTCGACCACCCCAGTGGCGCCCGGGTGTACGACTACTACCTCGGCGGCTCGCACAACTTCGCGGTGGACCGCAGGATGGCCCGCCAGGCCATCGAGCTCTGGCCGGATCTGCCGCAGATCATGCAGGCGAACCGGGGATTTCTGCGCCGAGCCGTGCGCTACCTGGTCGGACAGGGCATCACGCAGTTGCTCGACATCGGCTCCGGCATTCCCACCGAAGGCAATGTGCACCAGGTCGCCCAGGCCGCGTGCCCGGATGCCCGCGTGGTCTATGTGGACATTGATCCGGTCGCGGTCGCGCACAGCAGGGCCATACTCGCGGGCAACGACAATGCCGACATCGTGCAGGCGGATATGGCTGACGTGGACTCGATTCTGCGCGACCCGAGAGCGGCCCGGCTGATCGACCGGAGCAAGCCGATCGGCGTGCTCATGGTGGCCATGCTGCATTTCGTCCCCGATTCCGCGGAACCGGCGAAGATCCTCCGCAGATACCGGCAGATGATGCGCCCGGGCAGCTATCTGGTGGTCTCCCACGCCAGCTACGAGGGCAGACCTGACCAGGCCGGTTCACACACCGAACTCTACGAGCGCACGCCCACCCCGATGACCATGCGGTCCCAAGCCGAGATCGAGTCGTTCTTCACCGGATTCGACCTGGTCGAACCGGGTTTGGTCTTCCTGCCGCAGTGGCGGCCGGATTCGGATGCCGAGCTGGACCAGCCGGAGCGTTTCACCGGCTATGCCGGGGTGGGCCGACGAGAATGACCCTTGCTGGGCGGGAAGCGTTCGCCCGGCAATGGGCAGGCGCGGTGACCGGTACCAGTTATGTGTCGCTGGACAGCGACGAACTGGTCGGCCACATGCTGGCGCTCACGCACCTGCTGGTCGACTCCGCGGTCGCCGTCGATTTCGACCCGTCGATTCCCCGTCGGATCGGCGCGGATCTGGTGGCCGCACATTTCACCGGAACCGAGACGCTCAGCGAGAGCCTGGCGATGATCGCCGAGCGGCTCGGCGCGCTGGCCGTCGAATCCGGCCACGCCGACTGGCACTGCGCGGACCGGCGCTGTCCCGTGCTCACCGCCCGCATCGCCCGGATATCGGGCAAGCTCGCCGCCGGCTACGCCGATGCGCTGCGGGAACGGACCCTCAACGAGCAGGAGGCGATCTATCGCGCCGGTCTGCTGGCGCGCAAGCAGGCCGAGCAGGCACTGGCGGACAGCGAGGCGCGGTTCCGTGCGATGTTCACCGAGGCGGCGATCGGCATCGGCATCGGCGATCTCGACGGCAGGATCGTCGAGGCCAATCCCGCGCTGCTCCGGATGCTGCGCTACAGCGCCGCGGAGTTCAAGAAGCTCAACGTCAACGCCATGATGCATCCGGACGACGCGGCCAGCGTCTGGCAGGCCTACTCGGAACTGGTGCGCGGCGAGCGGGACCACTTCCGGGCCGAGAAGCGCTTCTACCGCTCCGACGGCGGCGAGATCTGGACCCACCTGACCGTGTCGCTGGTCCGCGACGAGGACGGCGCGCCCTCCTACCAGGTGGCGCTGCTGGAGGACGTGACCGAGCGGCGCAAGCTGCAGGCCCGGCTGGAGTACCAGGCCTATCACGATCCGCTGACCGGGCTGCCCAACCGCGCGCTGGTCTCCGATCGGCTCTCCCGGGTGTTCGCCGCTCCGGCCGCCGCGCGCCGGATCGGCCTGTGCTACCTGGACCTCGACGGCTTCAAGGCGGTCAACGACAGCCTGGGCCACGACGTGGGGGACCAGCTGCTGATCGCCGTCGCGTCCCGCCTCGCCCTGTTCAGCGGTCCGCGGCAGACCGTCGCCAGGATGGGCGGCGACGAGTTCGTGATCATCGTGGAGGACTCCCGCAACGAGGACGAGGTCATCGCGCTGGCCAACGACGTGCTGTCCGCGCTGGCCGAGCCGATCCAGGTGGGCGGGCAGGAGCTGACCGTGACGGCGAGCATCGGGATCGTGGAACGGCCGGTGGCCGCCACCAGCCAGGCGGACCTCGTCCAGGCTGCCGACATCACGTTGTACTGGGCGAAGTCCGACGGCAAGAGCCGGTACGCGATGTTCGACCCGAACCGCAACGAGAGCCAGGTGACCCGGTTCACCCTCTCCGCGACCATGCCCGCCGCGATCGAGCGTGACGAGTTCTTCGTGGAGTACCAGCCACTGGTGCGGCTGGACGACGGCATGATCCTGGGGGTCGAGGCGCTGGTGCGCTGGCAGCACCCCAGCTACGGCCTGCTCGACCCGGAACGGTTCATCAGCCTGGCCGAGGAGTCCGGCTCGATCGTCCACCTCGGACGGTGGGTGCTGGCCAGGGCATGCGAGCAGGCCCGGATCTGGCAGGACGCCTTCGGCGAGGCCGCGCCGTTCGTGAGCGTCAACGTCGCGCCCCGGCAGCTGCACGAGCCAGGCCTGGTTGCCGACGTGGTGGCCATCCTGACCAGCACCGGGCTCGAGCCGGGCCGCCTGCAGCTCGAGCTCACCGAGCAGGCGCTCATGGGCGAGGAGACCGGTCCGCTGGAGGCGCTGACCAAGCTGTGCGGGATGGGCGTGCGGATCGCCATCGACGATTTCGGCACCGGCTATTCCAATCTGCCCTACCTGCGCAGCCTGCCGGTGCACGAGCTCAAGCTGGCCGGGTCGTTCGCGGTGGGCCTGCGCAGCGCCGACCCCGACCCGGTGGACGAACGGATCGTGGCCACCCTGGTGAACCTGGCGCACGCGCTGCAGCTGACGGTCACCGCCGAAGGGGTGGAGACTGCTGCGCAGCGGGACCGGCTGCGCGCGCTGGGCTGCGACAGCGCGCAGGGCTGGCTGTTCGCGCGGCCGTCCGCGCCAGAAGAGATCGACGTCCTGCTGCGGGCGGACGCACCACTGGGAGGGAGCGGATCGTGAGTGTCCTCGACGGTGCAGCGTTGCTGCTCCGCCTCGTCGTCGGGCTGACCATGATGGCGCACGGGTACAGCCACGTCTGGGGCGGCGGCGGGCTCGCGGGCACGGCCCGCTGGTTCGGCTCGATGGGGCTGCGCCCGCCGAAGCTGCACGCGGCGATGTCCGGGGCGGGCGAGCTCGGCGCCGGCGCCGCACTGGCGCTCGGCCTGCTCACCCCGCTGGCCGCCGCGTTCATCGTCGGCGCCATGGTGATCGCCTTCGTCGTGGCGCACCGGCGCAACGGGTTCTTCGTGTTCAACGAGGGCTACGAGTACGTCCTCGTGATCGCCGTGGTGTGCGCCGTGATCGGCCTGCTCGGGCCCGGCACGATCTCGGTGGACCACCTGCTCGGCCTCGACCGGACGCTGGCCGGCGGCACCGGGCTGGCGCTCACCGTCGGCCTCGGTGTCGGCGGTGCCGCGGTGCTGCTGGCCGCCACCTGGCGGCCCGGCCGGGACGGGTAGCCACCGGCCGGGCCGTGGCGGCGGCGCTCAGTGCGGGCGGCGGTGCAGCGGTTCCCGCCCTGGTGGCTGACTGGGCGTCGGCAGATGCGGGACGGGCGGAATCGGCAGGGTCAGCGGCTGCCCCGGCTTGATCGTGATCTGTTTCCCGTGGTGGCTCGTCTCCACCGGGTCGCCGGAGATGAGCCGGTAGGTGGCGTCCTCGGGCCGGATCTCGACGGACAGGCGGCTGGGTCCGAAGCACATCCGGAACGTCAGCCTGCCCAGGTCGGGCGCGAGCCGGGGCGCGAAGGTGAGCCGCCCGGCGTGGTCGCGCATCCCGCCGAATCCGGCCACCACCACGACCCACGAGCCGGCCAGCGAGGCGATGTGCAGGCCGTTGGCCACATTGGCGTGCAGATCGCGCAGGTCGGTCAGCGCGGTCTCGGCGAGATAGTCGTAGGCCAGCCCGAGGTGCCCCACCTCGGCGGCGAGCACCGCCTGGGTGCACGCCGACAGCGAGGAGTCCCGCACGGTGATCGGCTCGTAGTAGGCGACGTTGCGCTGTTTCTGCTCGTCGGTGAAGGCGTCGCCGCGCAGGTGCATGGCCAGCACCAGGTCGGCCTGCTTGACCACCTGCTTGCGGTACAGGTCGAAGTAGGGGTAGTGCAGCAGCAGCGGATAGTGCTCCGGCGGGGTGTTGGCGAAGTCCCAGACCGCGTGGTCGGTGAAGGACTCGGCCTGCGCGTGCACGCCCAGGGTCTCGTCGTAGGGGATGACCATCTGCTCGGCGGCGTCGCGCCAGTCGGCGGTCTCCTCGACGTCGACGCCGAGCTCGCGCGCCGTATCGGGGCACCGCTCGCAGGCTGCCGCCGCCTCGTAGAGGTTGCGCTGCGCCATGAGGTTGGTGAACACGTTGTTGTCCGCGACCGCGCTGTACTCGTCCGGCCCGGTGACGCCGTCGATCCGGAACCCGCCGTGCGCGTCGTGGTGGCCCAGCGAGAACCACAACCTGGCCGTCTCGACCAGCAACTCGACCCCGCAGGACACCTCGAACTCGGCGTCGCCGGTGGCCGCGAGGTAGCGGGCCGTCGCATCGGCGACGTCGGCGTTGACGTGGAACGCCGCGGTGCCCGCGGGCCAGTAGGCGGAGCACTCCTTGCCGCTGATCGACCGCCACGGGAACGCCGCACCCTGCTGGCCGAGCACCAGCGCCCGCTCCCGTGCCTGGGGCAGCGTGGTGTGGCGCCAGCGCAACGCGTCACGGGCCGCCTCGGGGACCGTGTAGGTCAGCACCGGCAGCACGAAGGTCTCGGTGTCCCAGAACGCGTGCCCGTCGTATCCGGGGCCGGTGAGCCCCTTGGCCGGAATCGCCCTGCTCTCACCGCGAGCGCCGGCCTGCAGTACGTGGAAGAGGGCGAATCGCACCGCCTGCTGCAGCTCGGCGTCCCCGTCGATCTCGACGTCGGCGACCTCCCAGAAGTCGTCGAGGTAGGCGCGCTGCTCGGCGCGCAGGCCGTCCCAGCCGGTCTGCAGCGCACCGGCCAGCGCCGCGTCCACCTGCGCCCGCAGTGCCGGGGTGGAGCGCTGGCTGGACCAGCCGTACGCCAGGTACTTGGTCAGCCGCAACCGGCTCCCGGGGGGCAGGTCGGCGGCCGCGGTGAGCCGGGCCAGGTCGAGCTCGGCGTGGATGTCGGTGCGCAGCCCGTCGCCGACCTCGATCTCGTGGTCCATGCCCGCGGCCATCCGCAGCCCGGAGGCCCGCGTGTGGTGGGCGAGCACCGCCCGGTAGCCATCCGCCACCGCGAAGTCGGCCACCAGCGGAGCGTGCAGCGCGGCGGCCACCCGCGGATCGCCGGTGCGGGCCTCGATCGGCTCGTTGGCCAGCAGGTCGGACTGCAGCACCACCTGCAGCCGCCCGTCCAGCGGCTCGACCTCGTAGCGGATCGCCGCGACGGCGCGCTGGGTGAACGAGACCAGCCGCTCCGAGGTGATCTGCACGCGGCGCCCGGCGGGTGACACCCAGACGGTCCGGCGGCGCAGCGTCCCGGACCGGAAGTCCAGTACCCGCGCGTGCTCCACCGCGCTGCCGTAGCGCAGGTCCAGCGGCTCGTCCGCCACGAGCAACCGGATGATCTTGCCGTCGGTTACGTTCACGACGGTCTCGCCCGCCTCCGGGTACCCGTAGGCGCTCTCCGCGTAGGGGAGCGGGCGCTCCTCGTAGAAGCCGTTGAGGTAGGTGCCGGGCAGCCCGCGCGGCTCACCCTCCTCGAAGCTGCCGCGCAGCCCGACGTGTCCGTTGGACAGCGCGAAGGTCGACTCGGTCCGGTGCAGTGCCTCGAGGTCAAGGCCCTGCCAGCACAGCTCCCACGGCGAGACCTCGTATCCCGGTCGGCTCATCGCAGGACCTCCCCGGCGCGGCAGTTCCGCAGCACGTTGTCATTCTTCCGGTTACCGATATCGTCCCCGGCGGGGTCGTCCGGACGGCGGGTGCGGTCGTGGCCGGCGCACCATCGCGGGCGATCTCCGATGCGGGTTCGCCGCCCGGCGCCGTCGCGACTGGTGAACGCGGTGAACCTGTCGGTCTCGTGTTCGCGTGCCGTCACCTCCGTGCTGCGGCGCCGTGCCTGGTCGTGCTGTTCAGCGGTGCTCGCAAGGTTCCGTCCGAGATCACCGCGCAGGCCGGTGACCTGAGCGGGAAGCCGGCGAGAGCGGTGGCAGCCACGCATGCGCGCCGACGGTACCGGCGCACTGAGCGGCGGCGCAGCCGGAGTCGGCAGGCGTCGATATTCGGGGGCTTGTTGTAGCGCGTTGGAGTGGTAGGTGGGATGCTCGCGGTCCGTTGACGGTCGTGAGCGCTGCGTGTTCACTTCCTGTGGGGGGCCGTCCATGGTCTGCGGTTCTGTCGAGAGTTCGCGGTCATCGATTGGTAGGAGGGGTTCATGGGCGTGCGCAGTATCGCTCGGCGGCGGGTTTGGCTGATCGGTTTGCTCACCTCCGGGCTGGTGGCAGGCGGCGTGGTAGCCGCGCTGCCCGCTGCGGCGTCGCCTCCTGTCCCGTTGTCACCGTCGATGGTCCAGGAACTGCTCGGGGTCGCGACCGGCGGTCTGCCGGTGATGGTGCACGGCCGGACGCTGGCCGACGCCGAGCGCGCGGTCCAGGCCACCGGGATGCACAAGGTCACCAGCTTCGACAAGATCGGCGTCGTGGTCGCGAAGGCCACCAAGGACCAGGTCGAGGCGGCCCGCGCGCAACCCGGGGTCACCTACCTCGAAGGTGACCAGCCGATCGCCTTCACCAGTGCCCTGCCCCTGGAGCCGCCTCCGTTCAACAGCACCACGTCGCCGGTGGCCACCCGCAGCGTGCAGGCCAGCCAGGACCTCACCGACCCGCACGGTGCCGCGCTGGACGGCAGCGGTGTCAGCATCGCGGTGATCGACTCCGGCATCGACCCCACCCACCCCGCGTTCGGCGGCGGCAAGGTGGTGCAGAGCCTCAAGAGCCTCTGCCTGGACGAGTCCAGCATCGACACCGGCTGCCTCACGCCGGTGCCCACCTCGCTCGACACCGACACGCTGGCCGTCGGCGGGCACGGCACCCACGTGGCCAGCATCGCCGCGGGGCGGAGCCTCAAGCTCGCCAACGGCAAGCCGGTGACCGGTGCCGCGCCGGGCGCCAAGATCGTCTCGCTGTCCACCGGCGCCGCGCTGGTGGTCATCGGTTCCGACACGTCGATGAACTGGGTACTGGAGCACCATGCGGCACCGTGCGGTGCGGGCGTCTCGCCCACGGTGTGCCCGCCCATCAAGGTGATCAACAACTCCTACGGGCCGGTCGGCGGCGGCCCGTTCGACCCGAACTCGGCGACCGTCAAGCTCCAGCGCGAGCTCGCCAAGGAAGGTGTCGTCACGGTGTGGGCGGCAGGCAACGACGGCGGCGACGGGTCCGCGAGCCTCACCAACCCGCCGGGGCAGGACCCCACCGGCGGCGTGATCTCGGTGGCGTCCTACAACGACCAGGGCACCGGCACCCGCAACGGCCCGGTGTCCACGTTCTCCTCGCGCGGCGCCAACGCCGATCCGTCCACCTGGCCGGATGTCTCCGCGCCCGGCGAGAACATCGTCGGTGCCTGCCGCCCGTACCTGCCGATCTGCTCCACCGGTCTGGAGCCGGAGAACGGTCCGGGCCTGCTCGACGTCGGCGCCTACAACACGCTCAGCGGCACGTCGATGGCGGCGCCGCAGATCGCCGGGATCGTGGCCCAGCTGTTCCAGGCCGACCCCGGCGCGACGCCCGCCCAGATCGAGAACGCCTTGAAGTCCACCGCCTTCCGCTACACCGACGGCGCGCCCTACCGGAACGTGAACGGGTATCAGACCTCGGTGGACAAGGGCGCCGGACTGGCCGACGCCGACGCCGCCGCGGTCGAGCTGGGGGCACATCGACGCTGACCCGAGGTGCCCTGAGTGCCGCGACACGCCGATCACTGGCGTAGCAGCCGTCACTCAGGGCACAATGTGCCGCGGTGTCCAGAGCTTGGTCGCGAGGACGTAGGGGAAGACGCTCCTCGTCGATCAGCGGAGGTCACCAGATGAGCACCGGTGGGACGATCTATGTCCACTCGTCGCCGTCCGCGGTCTGCCCGCACGTCGAGTGGGCGATAGCAGCCGCCCTGGGCACCAGGGTGGATCTGCAGTGGTCGGCGCAGTCCGCTGCGCCGGGTCAGCTGCGGGCCGAATGCGAGTGGACCGGGGCGCCCGGTACCGCCGCGACGGTGGTGGCTGCGCTGCGCGCGTGGCCGATGGTGCGCTTCGAGGTCACCGAGGATCCCAGCCCCGGTGTGGACGGGGAGCGCTTCTGCTCCGTGCCCGGGCTCGGCCTGTGGCGGGCCCGTACCAGCGCGAACGGCGACATCGTCGTCGGCGAGGACCAGTTGCGGGCGCTGGCGGCCACCGCGCGGGGCCGGGAAGCCTTCGCGCACGAGATCGACCAGTTGCTGGGTGCGGCGTGGGACGACGCGCTGGAGCCGTTCCGCCGCGCGGGCGACGG
>DASXOL010000201.1:0-20850 GCA_036494295.1 Pseudonocardiaceae bacterium | reverse complement strand
ATCCGTTCGGTCGGCCTGGTTCGCGGATGTATCGCACCGGAGACGTGGCGCGGTGGACGGTGGACGGGCTGCTCGACTACCGCGGCCGCAGCGACGACCAGGTCAAGATCAGGGGCATTCGCATCGAGCCGGGCGAGATCGAGGCGCTCCTGCTGCGGCGCGCCGAGATCGGGAACGCGGCGGTGATCGCCCGCGCCACGGACGTGACCGGCCAGGCGGTGGCCCGACTGGTGGCGTACCTCGTCCCGGCGCCGGGTGCCGTCGTGCCTGCTGTCGGGCAACTGCGCGAGTTCCTTGCCGCCACGCTGCCCGACTACATGATCCCGTCCGCGTTCGTGGTGCCGGACAGCTTGCCGCTGAGCCCGAGCGGGAAGCTGGATCGCCGAGCGCTGCCCAGCCCGGACTTCACCGAGGCGGCCGGCACCGGGTACGTGGCGCCGCGCACCGAATCCGAAGCCGTCGTGGCGCAGACCTGGGCCGACGTGCTCGGTGTCACGCGCGTCGGCGCCGAGGACAACTTCTTCGAACGGGGCGGCGACTCGATCCTCAGCATCCGGGTGATCTCCCGGTTGCGCACCGCATTCGGCGTGGAGCTCTCGCCCCGCGCGATCTTCCGCAATCCCACCGTGGCGGGGCTCGCCGCCGCGATCCCGCGCGCGGACCAGCACGCCGAACCGCTGTCGACAATTCCGGTCGCCCCTCGCGACGGGCTGCCCCGGTCGTTCGCCCAGTCCTTCGCTCAGCAGCGGCTCTGGTTCCTGGACCAGTTCGATCCGGACAGCACCGAGTACGTCACCCCCACCGCGCTGAGACTGCGCGGCCGGCTCGACGTGGCCGCGCTGAGCTCGGCGCTGACCGGCTTGGTGGCCAGGCACGAGTCGCTGCGGACCACCTTCGACGCGGTGGACGGTCAGAGCGTTCAGGTGGTGCACGAGCCGCCCGAGGTGACCGTGCCGATCGTGGATCTCGCGGAGCTCCCGCAGTCCCAACGCGACGCCGAACTGTCCCGCCTCCTGCTCGAGGAGAACACCCGCCGGTTCGACCTGCGCCAGGGGCCGCTGATGCGGACAGCGCTGATCCGGTTGGCCGCTGACGAGCACGTCCTGCTGGTCGGTCTGCACCACATCGTCACCGACGGCTGGTCGGAAGCCGTGTTCGTCGAGGAACTGGGCGCGTTGTACGGGGCGGCGCTGCGCGGCGAGCGGCCCGCGCTGGCGCCGTTGCCGATCCAGTACCCGGATTACGCGGTGTGGCAGCGGGAACGGTTGTCCGGGCCGGTGCTGTCCGAGCAGCTCGACTACTGGCGCCGCCAGCTCGACGGGAGCACTCCGCTCGAACTGCCGACCGACCGGCCGCGGCCTGCGGTGCTCACCTCGGCGGGCGCCATGCACGAGTTCACGGTGCCGGCCGAGATCACCGCGGGGCTCAACCGGCTGGGCCGGGAACAGGACGGCACCCTGTTCATGACGCTGGTCGCCGCCTGCCAGTGCCTGCTGGCCCGCTGGTCCGGCCAGGACGACATCTCCCTGGGCACGGCCGTGTCCGGCCGGGAACGCGCCGAGCTGGAAGGGCTGATCGGCTTCTTCATCAACACCGTGGTGCTGCGCTCCGCCACGGGCCGCCGGGGCACGTTCCGCGAGTTCCTCGCCGAGGTGAAGAGCACCGTGCTGGACGCGTTCGCCAACCAGGAGGTGCCCTTCGAACGGGTGGTGGACGCGCTCCAGCCGGAACGCGACACCAGCCGCAACCCCCTGTTCGACGTCATGCTGCTGCTGCAGAACACCCCGCGCGACGCGGCCGGACTGCCCGGTCTGGACGTCGAGGACGTGCCGCTGCCGATGGTCACGTCGGGGTGTGATCTCACCTTCGAATTCCAGGAGAGCGGCGCCGTGCTCCGTGGCGCGGTGGAGTACAACACCGACCTGTTCGACGCCGACACGATCGCGCGGATGATCGGGCATCTGCAGCTGCTGCTGGCCGGGATCGCCGCCGCCCCCGATCGGCCGCTCGCGGACCTGCCGCTGCTGACCGCCGAGGAGCGCCGCCAGGTGCTGGTGGAGTGGAACGACACCGCCCTCGACGTCGCCGGCGAGCTGTTCCACGAGTCGTTCGAGGCACAGGTGTCGCGGACGCCGGATGCCACCGCACTGGTGTTCCGGCCGGGGCCGGGCGGTACGTCGCTCACCTTCGCGGAGCTGGATGCGCGGGCCAACCGGCTGGCGCACCGGCTGATCGCGCTCGGGGTGGGGCCGGAGCGGGTGGTGGCGCTGGCGCTGCCGCGCTCGGCGGACATGGTGGTGGCCCTGCTCGCGGTGCTGAAGGCGGGTGGGGCATACCTGCCGGTCGATCGGGAGCTGCCTGCCGACCGGGTCGGGTTCATGCTGGCCGACGCCGCGCCGGCACTGGTGATCACCACGACGGATAGTGCGCAGGTGCGCAGCGCCGTGCCCGCCGATGTGCGGGTGTTGCTGCTGGATGATCCGCAGGGCCGCCAGGCGGGCGAGACCCAGCCGGACTCCGCGCCCTCGGATGCCGATCGCCGTGCCCCGCTGTGCGCGGCGCATCCGGCGTACGTGATCTACACCTCGGGTTCGACGGGCAGGCCCAAGGGGGTGCTGGTCGAGCATCGCAACCTGGCGAATCTGTTCGCCGACCATCTGGCCACGTTGATCGGCCCGGAGGCGGCCGCGGCGGGGGGCAGGCAGCTGCGCTTCGCGGTGACCGCGGTGTTCTCGTTCGACACCTCGTGGGAAGGCGTGCTGTTCCTGGCGGCGGGGCACGAGTTGCACGTGATCGACGACGAGGTGCGGCTCGATCCGCAGGCGCTGGTCGACTACGTGGCGGAGCAGCGGGTCGACTTCCTGGATCTGACCCCGTCGTATCTGTGGGAGCTGCTGCCTGCCGGGCTGCTGGGCGATCAGCGGCATCGGCCGCGGGGTCTGATGCTGGGTGGGGAGGCGGTCGACGGGCCGCTGTGGCAGCGGCTGAACCAGGTGGATGGTCTGGTCGGTTACAACTATTACGGCCCGACCGAGTGCGCGGTGGACACCGTGTACTGCCGGCTCGGTGAGAGTGATCGTCCGGTGATCGGGCGGCCGGGTGGGAATGTGACGGCCTATGTGCTGGACGGGGCGTTGGGCCCGGTGCCGGTGGGGGTGGCCGGTGAGTTGTATCTGGGTGGTGCGCAGGGTGCCCGGGGTTATCTGAACCGGCCGGGGCTGACCGCGGAGCGTTTCGTCGCCGATCCGTTCGGTCGGCCTGGTTCGCGGATGTATCGCACCGGAGACGTGGCGCGGTGGACGGTGGACGGGCTGCTCGACTACCGCGGCCGCAGCGACGACCAGGTCAAGATCAGGGGCATTCGCATCGAACCGGGCGAGATCGAAGCCGCCCTGCGGGAGCACGCCGAGGTGGCCGGGGTCGCCGTGGTGGCCAGGACCGATGGTGGCCGCACCCGGCTGGTCGGCTACCTCACCCGAGCTGCCCGCCCGGGGTCGGACGCACCCGAGCTGGACATCGCCGGGTTGCGGTCCTTCCTGAAGCAGCGCCTGCCCGACTACCTGGTTCCCACCGCGTTCGTCGTCCTCGACGAACTGCCGCTGAGCCCCGCGGGCAAGCTGGACCGGCGCGCGCTGCCCGCACCGGACAGCCGCCCCCGGTCCGACTCGGAGTACGTCGCGCCGCGCACGCCGGTCGAGCACGAGCTGGCGCGGATCTGGGCCGAGACGCTGGGCGCCGAGCGGGTCGGGATCGAGGACAACTTCTTCGGCCTCGGCGGGGATTCCATCCTGAGCATCCAGCTGGTGTCGCGGGCCAGGCAGGCCGGCCTGCGGCTGGCCTCCAGGGACGTCTTCGTGCACCAGACCATCGCCGAGCTCGCCACCGCCGTCCGCGTCGACGAGCAACCGGCGGTGGTCGAACAGGACGTCGCGGGACCTGCGCCGCTGGCTCCGATCCAGCACTGGCTGTTCGAGACCGAGCAGACCAATCCGCACCACGTCACGATGTCCACGTTCGTCGAGCTGACCGACGATCTCGACCGGGAGGCGCTCCGCGCGGCGCTCGATGCCCTGGTCGCGCAGCACGACGCGCTGCGCATGCGGTTCTTCCGGGAGAACGGCCACTGGCGACAGGAAGTGGCGGAGACCGAGCCGGTCCCACTGCTGATCCAGCGTGATCTGTCCACTCTGGATGCTGCTCAGCAGCGCAGCGCCATGGCGGACAACGCGATTGCGGCGCAGGCAGGCATGGATCTCGGTGCCGGGCCGCTGATCAGGGCCGTGCTGTTCACCTTCGGTCCGGCACGCCGGGCCCGGCTGTTCCTGGCCGTCCACCACCTCGTCGTGGACGGGGTGTCACTGCGGATCCTGCAGGAGGACCTGGAACGGGCGTACGACCAGATCACCACCGGCCGCCCGGTGGACCTGGGGGAGAAGACGACCTCCTACCGGCAGTGGGCCCAACGGCTGACCGAGCACGTCCGGGCCGGGCGGCTGGACCGGGACCTGCCGTACTGGACCGCGCTCACGGCGGGTACGTCGGCCGATCTGCCGCTGGACGGCACCGGCCCGAACCTGGTCAGTTCGGCCCGCGCGGTCACGGTGCGCCTCGGCCGAGCCGAGACCGACGCCTTGCTGCGCGACGTGCCCGCGGCCTACCGGACCCGGGTCAACGACGTCCTGCTCAGCGCGCTGGGCTGGGTGCTGTCCAGATGGACCGGACAGGACACCGCACTGCTCACCATGGAGGGGCACGGTCGCGAAGAGATCCTGGACGGGGTCGACCTCTCCCGGACCGTCGGCTGGTTCACCACCCAGTTCCCGGTCGCGCTGACGTTTCCGGTGCGGCCGGGGACGCCCGCGGACGGCGACTGGGGGGCGGTGCTCAAGGCGGTGAAGGAGCAGCTGCGGGCCATCCCCAGCCGGGGCCTGAGCTACGAGGCACTGCGCTACCTCAGCGCGGAGGGCTCGGCCGCGAGCGGGCTGCGCGGGGACACCAGGCCGCAGATCTGCTTCAACTACCACGGCCACTGGGACCTGGACGCCGAACAGGACGGCCTCTACCACGCAGCGTGCGAGGACGGCATCGGACGGGATGTCGCGCTGGACAGCCGCCGCCCCTACCTACTGGAGATCACCGGCATCGTCGAAAACGGCGAGCTCTCGCTGGAGTGGGAGTACTCCCACGACATGCACCGCGAGTCGACCGTGCGGCAGTTGGCCGAAGGGGTCATCCTCGCCCTGCGCGAGATCGTCGCGCACTGCGCACGGCCCGGTGCCGGCGGCGCGACCCCGTCGGACTTCCCGCTGGCCGCCCTCACCCAGCAGCAGGTCGACCGGATCGCCGGCGACGGCCGGTCGGTGGAGGACATCTATCCACTGACCCCGCTGCAGACCGGGATGTTGTTCCACAGCTTGGTCGACACCGAGACCTCGGCCTACTTCAACCAGCTGCATCTGCACCTGTCGGGGGTGTCGGACGCGCAGGCGTTCGGGGCGGCCTGGCAGCGGGTGGTCGCGGCGAACCCGATCCTGCGCAGCAGCGTGGTCTGGGAAGGGGTGGACGACCCGCTGCAGGTCGTGCACCGCGACGTGGTGCTGCCGATCGTCCACCACGACTGGCGGCGGCACAGCGGCGCGGACCAGGCGCAGCGACTGCGGCAGCTCCTTGCCGAGGATCGGTCCGAGGGCATGGACCTGACCGCGGTGCCGCTGATGCGGCTGGTCGTCGCCCGGCTCAGCGACGACGGGATCGCCCTGGTCTGGACCTCGCACCACCTGCTGCTGGACGGCTGGAGCACCGCGCAGGTCTTCACCGAGGTGTGCGAGCAGTACGCCGCGCTGGCCGGCGGCAGGCGACCGCAGCCGACCCGGCGCCGCCCGTTCCGGGACTACCTGCAGTGGCTGCAGGAGCAGGACGGGCGCCAGGCCGAGCAGCGCTGGCGGGAGGTGCTCGCAGGCTTCCGCGCGGCCACCCCGCTGCCCTTCGACCGCGCACCGGTGGACGCGCACCGCGCCGAGTCGAGCTCGTCGGTGTCGATGTCTTTGCCGGTGGCCCAGTCCCGTCGGCTGGAGCAGGTGGCCAGGCAGACCGGGCTGACGGTGAACACCGTCGTGCAGGGTGCCTGGGCGTTGCTGCTGTCGCGGTACAGCCGGGAGCCCGAGGTGCTCTTCGGCACCACCGTCTCCGGGCGGCCCGCCGAACTGGCCCGGATCGAATCGATGGTCGGCATGTTCATCAACACCCTGCCCACCCGCGTCCGGATCGACGGCACCGAGGACGCGGTCGGGTGGCTGCAGCGGCTGCAGGTCGAGCAGAGCGAGGCACGCCGCTTCGACTACGTGTCCCTGGCCCAACTGCAGAGCTGGAGCGATCTGCCCGGCGGGCGCAACCTGTTCGACAGCATCATCGCCTTCGAGAACTACCCGGTCGGCGACGAGACGATCGACGGCGGACCACGGGTCCGGGAAGTCGACTCGCTGGACACCACGAACTTCCCGTTGAGCGTGGTCACCCACTTCGACGACCAGTTGCACGTCGAGCTCGGCTACGACCCCCGGCTGTTCGACACCGTGACGGCCGAGCAGATGGCCGAGCGGTTCGGCATCCTGGTCGCGGCGATCGCCGAGGATCCACACCGGCCGCTGCACCGGCTGCCCTGGATGTCCCCGGCCGAGCGACACCGCGTGCTGGTGGAGTGGAACCGCTCCGTCCGCAGGCCCGCCGCCGCGACCCTGCCGGAGCTGTTCCGGGCACAGGCGACCCGTACGCCCGCCGCGGCCGCGGTGGCCGCCGCGGACGGGACCCTGTCGTACGCGGAGCTCGACCGGCGGGCCAACCGCCTCGCGCACCAGCTGCTGCGCCTCGGCACCGGGACCGAGGAGATGGTCGCGGTCCTGATGGACCGCTCGGTCGGTCACGTGGTGACGGTGCTGGCCATCGCCAAGGCGGGCGCGACGTACCTGCCACTGGACGCCCGCGCGCCTGCGGAGCGGATGCGGACGATCCTCGCCGACAGCGGCGCGGCCGTGCTCGTCACCGACGCGTCGACGGAGACCGCGGCCCGTGACATCCACAGTGGACACCTCGTGGTCGTCGGCGGCGCGGAGGCAGCGGCCGGGCCGGACACCGACCCCGAGGTGGCGGTGCACGCCGACCAGCTGGCCTACGTGATGCACACCTCCGGGTCGACCGGCGTCGCGAAGGGTGTCGCGGTACGGCACCGGGACGTGGCGGCGCTGGCCACCGACAGCCGCTTCCGGGGCGGCGCGCACGAGCGGGTGCTGCTGCACTCGCCGCAGGCCTTCGACGCCTCGACCTACGAGCTGTGGGTCCCGCTGCTCAGCGGTGGCACCGTGGTGGTGGCGCCGCCGGGCGATCTGGACGCCGGCTCGCTGCGCCGCGCGATCACCGGCCATGGCCTCACCGGGCTCTGGCTCACCGCCGGGCTCTTCCGGCTGATCGCCGAGGACGCCCCGGACTGCCTGGCCGGCCTGCGCGAGCTGTGGACGGGCGGTGACGTGGTGCCCGCGAGCTCGGTCCGCCGGGTCAGGGCGGCGTGCCCGGACCTGACCGTGGTGGACGGCTACGGGCCCACCGAGACCACCACCTTCGCCACCTGCCACGCCCTGCCCGCCGGCGCCGAGGTGCCGGAATCCATGCCGATCGGCAGGCCGCTGGACGGTATGCAGGTCTACGTGCTCGACGACGCGATGGCGCCGGCACCGCCCGGTGTGCCCGGCGAGCTGCACATCGCGGGCGCCGGCCTCGCGCGGGGCTACCTCGGCCGCCCCGGCCTGACCGCCGAGCGGTTCGTGGCCGATCCGTTCGGGCCTGCCTGCTCGCGGATGTACCGCACCGGTGACCTGGTGCGCTGGACCAGCGAAGGGGAGCTGGAGTACCTGGGGCGGACCGACGAGCAGGTCAAGGTTCGCGGCTTCCGCATCGAGCCGGGCGAGATCGAGGCCACCCTGGCCACCCATCCCGGCGTGGCGGACGTCGCGGTCGTCGCCCGCGAGGACGAGCCGGGGGTCAAGCGGCTGGTGGCGTACCTGGTCCCGGCCGACGCTGCGCCGCCCGCCGCGGGCGAGCTTCGCGCCCTGGCCGCCCAGGCGCTGCCGGACTACATGGTGCCGTCGGCCTTCGTCGTCCTGGAGCGCCTGCCGCTCAGCGCCACCGGAAAGCTCGATCGGCGCGCGCTGCCCGCGCCGGAGCGCGACGCCGGGGCCGAGGCCGGCTACGTGGCGCCGCGCACTCCGACCGAGCGGGTGGTGGCCCAGGTCTGGGCCGAGGTGCTCGGCGTGGCGCGCGTCGGCGCGCAGGACAGCTTCTTCGACCTCGGCGGCGACTCGATCCTCAGCATCAGGGTGATCTCCCGGCTGCGCACCGCGCTGGGGGTGGAGGTGTCCGCAAGGGCGCTGTTCAGCCATCCCACGGTCGCCGGGCTGGCCGGGGTGATCGGCCCGGACACGGCCCGGACCGAGACCTCCGCGACCACCGCCATCCCGGTGCTGCCGCGGGACGGCGCCGGGCCCCAGCGGTTCACCCAGTCGTTCGCCCAGCAGCGGCTGTGGTTCCTCCACGAGTTCGAGCCGGACAGCACCGAGTACGTCACGCCGCTGGCGGTGCGGCTGCGCGGCGCGCTGGACACCGAGGCGCTGTCCCGGGCGATGACCGCACTGGTCGCCCGGCACGAGTCGCTGCGCACCACGTTCGAGGCCGTGGACGGCCAGGCCGTGCAGGTGGTGCACCCGCCGCGACCGGTGCCGCTTGCGCGGCTCGACCTCACCGACCTCCCCGCGGCGGTGCGCCGGGCCGAACTGGACCGGCTGCTGGCCGAGGAGAGCCTGCGCCCCTTCGACCTGGGCGAAGGACCGCTGCTGCGGCCGAGGCTGATCCGGATGGGGGCCCAGGAGCACGTGCTGGCCCTGACGATGCACCACATCGTGACCGACGGCTGGTCCGGCGGCGTGCTCATGAGCGATCTCGGCGAGCTGTACCGGGCCGAGCGCGACGGCGTCCGGCCGGACCTTCCTGAGCTGCCGGTGCAGTACCCGGACTTCGCCGCCTGGCAGCGGGAACGTCTCGCCGGGACCGCTCTGGACGACGAGATCGGCTACTGGCGCGACCAGCTCGACGGGGTGGCGCCACTGGAGCTGCCCACCGACCGGCCCCGGCCCGCGGTGCACACCCAGAACGGGGCGCTGGTCGGTGTCGACCTCCCCGCCGCCCTGGCGTCGCGGCTCAGGGCGCTCGGGCGCCGCGCGGGCGCCACGCTGTTCATGACCCTGGTGGCGGCCACCCAGCTGCTGCTGCACCGCTGGTCCGGGCAGGACGACGTGGCCGTGGGGACCGTGGTGTCCGGCCGCGAGCGCACCGAGCTGGAACGGCTGGTCGGCTTCTTCGTCAACACCCTGGTGCTGCGGTCCACGGTGGATCAGGACCGGTCGTTCGCCGCGTTCCTCGCCGCGGTCCGCGACACCGTGCTGGACGGGTTCGCCCATCAGGACGTCCCGTTCGAACGCGTGGTGGACGCCGTCCAGCCGGAACGCGATCCCAGCCGCCCGCCGCTGTTCCAGGCGATGGTCGTGCTGCAGAACACCCCGAGCGTGGCGGCCGACCTGGCCGGCCTCGACGCCGAGGATGTCGAGACCCCACTGGTGAGCGCGGGCGTCGACGTCACGGTCGAGTTCCACGAACGCGACGACGGTGACCTGCACGCGGCGCTCACCTACAACACCGACCTGTTCGACGCCGCCACGATCGAACGCATGGCCGGGCAACTGCGGGTGCTGCTGGAACGGATCGTCGCCGCGCCGGACCGGCCGATGGCGCTGCTGCCGATGCTCACCGACGCCGAGCGGCACCAGGTGCTCGACGCCTGGAACGACACCGACCGCGACGTGCCTGCCCGCACACTCGCCGAGCTGGTACAGGCGCAGGTGGCCCGGACCCCGGACGCGCCTGCGCTGCTGAGCGAGACCGGCGAGCTGTGCTACGCGGAGCTGAACGCGCGCGCCAACCGGCTGGCCCACCTGCTGATCGCCCGAGGGGCCGGCCCCGAGCAGGTGGTGGCGCTCGCGCTGCCGCGCTCGGTGGACATCGTGATCGCCGCGCTCGCGGTCGCGAAGTCGGGCGCGGCGTTCCTTCCGGTCGATCCCGCGTACCCCGCGGACCGGACCGCGTTCATGCTGGCCGACGCGCAACCGGTGCTGGTGCTGACCCGCGGCGACAGCGCACCGGAGGTCGCCGACCCGGCCGGCCTGGTGGTGCTCGACGACCCGGGCGTGGTGTCCGCGCTGGAGTCGACGAGCGACGTCGACCCGGCCGACGCGGACCGGACCGCGCCGCTGGCGCTGTCCACCGCGGCGTACCTGATCTACACCTCGGGCTCGACCGGCCGCCCCAAGGGCGTGCTCGTCTCGCACGCGGGCCTGGCCTCCTTCTCGGCGGCCGAGGTGGACCGGTTCGCGGTGCGCCCCGGCGACCGGGTGCTGCAGTTCTCGTCGCCGAGTTTCGACGCGTCGGTCCTGGAACTGTGCATGTCCCTGCCGGTGGGCGCGGCGCTGGTGGTGCCGCCGCCCGGCCCGCTGGTCGGGGAGCACCTGGCCGAGGTGCTGGCGACCCGGCGCATCACGCACGCCCTGATCCCGCCGGTGGCGCTGGCCACGGTGTCACCCGCGGACGTGCCCGACTTCCGGACGGTCATCGTCGGCGGCGACGCCTGCTCGGCCGCGCTGGTCGACCGCTGGGCACCGGGCCGCCGGATGATCAACGCGTACGGGCCGACCGAGTCCACCGTGGTCGCCACCTGGAGCGAGCCGCTGTCCGCGGGCGAGGCGCCGCTCATCGGCGGGCCGATCTGGAACACCAGGACCTACGTGCTCGACCACGCGCTCGCCCCGGTCCCGATCGGGGTCGCCGGTGAGCTGTACGTGGCCGGTGCGGGTCTGGCCCGCGGCTACCTCAACCGGCCGGGCCTGACCGCCGAGCGGTTCCTGGCCAACCCGTACGGCCCGCCGGGCTCGCGCATGTACCGGACCGGGGACGTGGTGCGCTGGACCGCGGACGGCCGGCTGGAGTTCGTCGGCCGGGCCGACGAGCAGGTCAAGATCCGCGGCTTCCGCATCGAGCTCGGCGAGGTCGAATCCGCGCTGGCGCGCCACCCGGACGTGGCCGATGCCGTGGTGGTGGCGCATCAGTCCGGCGCAGGCGGGCACAAGCGCCTGGTGGCCTACCTGGTGGCCGCTGCCGGCGTGAGCGCGCCGAGCACGGCGGCGCTGCGCGAGTTCCTCGGCCGGCAGCTGCCCGACTACATGGTGCCCGCCGGGTTCGTCCGGCTGGACGCACTTCCGTCGAGCCCCAACGGGAAGGTGGACCGGCGATCGCTGCCGGACCCGCAGCTCGCCGCCGAGCCGGCGGGCCGGTACGTGGCCCCGGACGGCCCGGTCGAGGTCGCACTCGCCGAGATCTGGGCCGACGTGCTCGGCGTGGAGCGGGTCGGAGCGGCGGACAACTTCTTCGAGCTCGGCGGCGACTCCATCCTGAGCATCCAGGTGGTCGCCCGCGCCCGGCAGGCCGGTCTGCGCCTGGTGACCAAGGACCTGTTCCTGCACCAGAGCATCGCCGATCTCGCCCCGGCGGTCACCGTGGCGCAGGCCGATCCGGCCGAGCGCGCGGCGGTGGTGGGCCCGGTCCCGCTCACCCCCATCCAGCACTGGTTCTTCGAACGGGGCCGGGCCAACCCGCACCATTTCAACCAGTCACACCTGGTCGAGCTGACCGGGGAACTCGAAGAAGCGGCACTGCGGGCCGGGCTCGACGCCCTGCTGGTGCACCACGACGCGCTGCGGATGCGGTTCGAGCAGGTCGACGGCCGGTGGCGGCAGCGAAACGCCCCGGTGGAGCCGGTGCCGGTGCTGCACCGCCACGAGCTGCCCGACGGGGACGAGGACGCGCGCTTCGCGGCCATGGAGCGGGTCGCCGACGAGGTGCACGCGAGCCTCGATCTCGGGTCGGGGCCGCTGTTGAAGGCGGTGCTGTTCGTCTCCGCCGCGACCCGGCCGCAGCTGTTCCTGGTCGCGCACCACCTGGTGGTCGACGGCGTCTCCTGGCGCATCCTGCTGGACGATCTCGACACCGCGTACCAGCAGGCGGTGCGGGGCCAGGCGATCGACCTCGGCCCGAAGACCACGTCCTTCCGCGACTGGGCGCAGCGGCTGGCCGAGTACGCGGCGGACGGCGGCTTCGACGCGGAGCTGGACCACTGGGCCGGCGCGCTGGACGGCGCCGAACTGCCGGTGGACGCGGCACCGGGAGCCTGCGACGCGGCTGCGGGCCAGCCGATCACCGCGCTGCTCAGCGCCGAGGACACCGACGCGTTGTTGCGCGCGGCACCGACCGCGTACCGCACCCGGATCAACGACGTGCTGCTCGCGGCGCTGGCCTGGTCGCTGTCCAGGTGGACCGGACGGGACCGGGTGGCCGTCGACCTGGAGGGCCACGGGCGTGAGGAGATCCTCGACGGCGCGGACCTCTCCCGGACGGTCGGGTGGTTCACCACCATGTTCCCGGTCGCGATCGACCTGCCGCCCGGCGACCCGCCGGACTGGCGCGACCTGATCAGGTCGGTGCGGCGGCAGCTGCGGGCCGTTCCCGGCAACGGATTCGGTTTCGGCGCGTTGCGCTATCTCGGTTCCCCGGCGGCGCGGGAGCGGCTTCGTGGCACCGGGACCGAGCCGTGGATCTCGTTCAACTACCTCGGCCAGTGGGACTCCCGGTCGTCCGACGTGGAGCACAGCCTCTACCGGACGGCGCAGTCCGCGATCGGCCAGGACCACGATCCGGCTGAGCATTCTGAACATCTGGTGGACGTGGTCGGTGAGGTCGGGGACGGCCGGCTGGGATTCTCCTGGCAGCACCGGCCTGAGGTGCCCGCGGCCGCGGTCCGCTCGGTGGCCGACGATTTCGCCGACGCGCTGCGGCGCATCGCGCAGGACTGCCGGGACCGGACATGACCGCGCCGCTGTCGCGCAATCGCGCCTACCAGCTGTTGTGGGGAAGCCAGACGCTGTCGGAATTCGGCATCAACGCCTCGGTGATCGCCTTTCCGCTGCTCGTGCTCGCGGTCACCGGGTCGGCGGCGGCCTCCGGCCTGGTGCTCGGGACGATCGCGGCGGCCCAGCTCGTCGCCGGGCTGCCGACCGGAGCGCTGGTCGACCGCTGGAACCGCAAGAAGGTCATGCTCGCGTGTGAGGCGGCGCAGGTGATCGCGGCCGCCTCACTTGTCGGGGCGCTGTTGCTGGGCGAGGCGCGCATCGCGCACATGGTGGTGGTCGCCGCCGTGATGGGGGTGTGCCGAGCCTTCTTCGAACCAGCAGAGGAAGCGAGCCTGCCGAATGTGGTGGCCGCCGAGGAGTTGTCCACCGCGGTGGCGATGAACGCGGCCCGGTCCTATGTCGGCCATCTGTCCGGGACCGCGGCGGGCGGTTTCCTTTTCGCCGTAGGCCGATTCGTTCCCTTCGCGGCGGACATGCTGACCCACGCGGTTGCCTTCTGCATGCTCGTCTTCGTCCGCATTCCGTCCCGTGAGGTGCGACCGCGACCGGCCGGTCACCTCAGCCAGGAGATGCTGGCCGGCTTGCGCTGGGTGTGGGGCCGGTCGCCGATCCGGGTCACCGCGTTGTGCGCCACCGGCCTCAACCTGTTCTTCGCCGCCTACTACATCGTCATCATCGTGCTGGCCCATTCCAGGGGGGTGCCGCCAGGGGAGATCGGCGTCATGGCCGCGATGCTCGGGGTGGGTGGCCTGCTCGGCGCTCTGGTCGCGCCCTACCTGCAAGCCAGGCTGAGTCCGTACCTGTCGATCATCGGCGTGTTCTGGCTGCTCACACTGCTGACCCCGATCGCCGTCCTGGTCACCGACGGCTACGTCATGGGCGCACTCTTCGCGGCGATGGCGTTCCTGGCGCCGACCGCCAACACCACGATCGACACCTACCAGTTGCTCCTCACCCCGGATGGCCTGCGCGGCAGGCTGAGCGGGGTCATGGGGGTGGTCACCGGCGTCGCAGGCGCGGTGGGACCCGCTCTCGGCGGCGTGCTCACCGAGGCGCTGTCCGGCACCCAGGCCGTCCTGGTGTGCACCGCGGGCCTCGGGGCGGTCACCCTGGCGGCGACGCTGAGCCGCACATTGCGCGAATTCCCCCGGCGCCCGGACGTCACGGCGGAAACACAACCGGTACCCGCCACGGAATGACCCGTTTTCTACTCCCCGCAATTTCGACACAGAGATGGAGAATCGCTGGCATGCATGACGACGCGAGATACGTGGTGCTGCGCAATGACGAAGAGCAGTACTCGCTGTGGCCGGTCGGCCATCCAGTGCCTGCGGGGTGGCAGCAGGTGCGCGAAGAGGGCAGCAAGGAGGAATGCGTCGCCTACGTCGACGAGGTATGGACCGACATGCGCCCGCGGAGCCTGCGCGAACAGATGGACGGCGCAGCGCGATAAGCAACAAGAAGTGTCGCTTGCCGCTGCGCGCTCGAGTCGGAAGGAAGGAGGACAGCGGGACAGCAAGGGACCGGCAGGTCCAGCACTGTGATTATTCGTCAGCCCAACTTCAAGGAAGCGGACACTGAATGCGTAGAATGGTGGGAACGGGTCTGGTCCTGGCGGCACTCGTCGTGGCCGGCTCGGCATGTGGCTCGAATTCAAGCGAATCGGCTCCTGGTGGTGCCGCCAGTTCGCTGGTAGGTGAATGGTCCGGGAAGTGCGGCATCAAAGATCAGAGCGGCAAGCAGGTCGGCAACGACGTCGATGCCAAGCTTGGATTCTCCCAGGACGGGAAGTACACCCAGACGATCTCCGGTCCAGATGGCGCCAATGTGAACGGTACCTACACTGTCGCCGGTCAGACGATCATGCTGACTGCCGAGGGCTCCGCCCTGAAAGCGGACTATGCCATCAAGGATGGTGTCCTGACGACCACGACGCAGGACAATTCCAGCGGTACTCCTTCGACATCGACGTGCACGTTGCGTCGCAGCTAGGGCCGATGACGTTGCTTTCTTCTAGTCATTGATCGGCCGGCTTCCGGCAGCAGGACAGGGGTGACCGGGCCGGGGACATCGCCACGGAGCGCCGGGCATGTCCCCGGCCCGCCGTCCTCCTGAGCGGAGGACGGACGGCTCGGCGTTCGCGAGACCGTCGCGGCCCGCGTGTGCTCATGGGCCGTGGCTGCTCCGGTGTCGGGCTCCGGGTCGGGCTCCGGTGTCGGGCTTCCGGGTCGGCTTCCGTGTAGTCGGCAGGGGTTCGGCGTGGACGTTCGCGGCGGGATCCTGGGGCGTCGGCATCACCTGTTCGGTGACATCGTCGAGCAGATCGATCAGCTGCTGCTGATGTTGCGGCTCGCCGGTGGACCGGTGCGCGGAGTGTGCACGCGGGCGCCCGCGCTGATCACCGCGCTGGCTGGTCCTCGATCCTCGCCATGGCTTTTCACCTGCGGATTTCCGGTTCACGGGCACCCCGCGGGGCGCCTGGGCAGAGCGCCGTGGTGCCTGATCCGGTCGCACTCCGGGTAGCCGGTGGGTGGGCAGCCGATGGCGCTTGCGTGGTGTTCGCCCGGTGTAGCACCGTCCGAAACGGTGGCGTCGCGCCTCTATGCTGATCCGTCACCCCCCATTGGGATGTTTCTCGCAGATCGTCCCATGAATAATGGTGACAACCAGCTAGCTGAATACCGACCGGAGGTAACTCACATGTTCGGAAGGCTCGGAAAGGTCGCCGTTCTGGCAGGTGCGGTGGAGGCGGCCCGCCGCTACGCCAAGCAGAACCCGGACAAGGTCAAGAAGATGGCGGGCGACGCGGGCCGCTTCGTCGACCAGCGGACCAACGGCAAGTACCGCAGCCAGATCCAGGGTGCCGTCCGCAAGGTCCAGGACGTGACCAACCGCCAAGCCCACTAGCCCTCTCTCGCGGCCGCGGGCGTCCCGCCCGTCACCTCCCTGGAGGGCGTGCTGGACGCTTCGGCCACCGGGACCTAACGACCAGTCGGCGGCGGCCCGCGCCTGCGCGGACCCGGCGATGCGGACTGGGTACCGCCTCACCAGCGGATTCCGCACTCGCACCCGCCGCATGAGGAACCACCATGACCGTGCACCACATACCCGTCGTGCCCCTTCCCGGGCCGGAGCACAACAAGTGGGCCACGCCCCGCAATTTCGCGCTCCAGATCCAGACACTCGCCGAGGGGCACGCGGATTTCAGCGTCGCCGTGGTCGGCGGGGCGGCGTCGATGACGCTGCGGAACGGCCGTTTCGACGAGTTGGACCCCGGCAACGATGTCCTCCGTGTCCGGACCGGCGACGTGCTCGAACTCCACGGCAGCGAGTTCGAACTGATCGACGACGACCCCGAGGCCCTACCCCGCCTCATCCCCACCCAGCGCCACTGACCGGTGTGGGGCTCTTCAAGAGCCACAAACCCGCCCACGGGTGGTCTTGAACAGCCGCAAACCCCTCGGTGCTCACACCTCGAACGCGGGTCCGTCGAACCGGTCCACGGTGGCGAACTCGGCCACCGGCCTGCGTCGCAGCTTGCGCACGGTCTTCTCCGGGTGGCCCAGCGCGATCAGCCCGGCCACCGCGTGGCCCTCCGGCATGCCGATCAGCTCCCGGACCGCCTCCTCCTGCCTGGCCAGCACCGAGGTCATCACGCCGCCCAGGCCCTCGTTGCGTGCCGCCAGCAGCACGTTGTGCCCGAACGGGTAGACCGAGCCGCCGCCGATGATGCTCTGGCGGTCCAGCCCGTTGTCCACGCAGGCCAGCGCACCGAGGTCGGCGACGAGCAGCAGCAGCACGGGAACGGTGTCCAGATTGTCGGCGAGCGGATTGTCCCTGGGCACCTCACGCGCCGCCGCGAGATCGACCGCGGGCCCGGTCCAGCGGCCCCGGTCACGCGGCGCGAACGGCACCAGACCCTCGTCGACGTGTGCCATGTACTCCCGCCAGCCCAGCGCGTAGAGCCGCTGGACCGCACGCCTGACCTCGGGATCCTTGAGCACCACGACATGCCAGCCCTGCCGGTTGCCCCCACTCGGGGCGAACCGGGCGTGATCGAGAATCCGGTACAGCACCTCGTCGGGCACCGGCTCGTCGGTGAACGCCCGGGTGGCCGGTGTCGTGCGCATGACCTCGTAGAGCTCCACGGGCCGCCAACCTACCGCCGGTTCCCCCACGCGTCGTGGTGTGCACTGAAGCTGCCATGCTGATCGGCATGGCAGTGAACTCCTTCATGGTTCCGCTGGGAACGTCCGCCCCCGCGTTCGCCCTGCCTTCCCTCGACGGAAACATCGTCCGTTCCGAGGAATTCGGCGCATGGCAGCCGCTGCTGGTGATGTTCCTGTCCAACCATTGCCCGTATGTCCGCCACATCGAGAAAGAGCTCGCCGCGGTGATCGCGCACTACACCGACTGGGGTGTGGCCGCGGTGGCGATCAGCAGCAACAACGTCGAGACCCATCCCGACGACGGCCCGGCGGGGCTGGCCGAGCAGGTGCAGCGCGCCGGTTTCACCTTCCCCTACCTCCTGGACGAGACGCAGGAGGTCGCGCTGGCGTACCGGGCCGCCTGCACGCCGGACTTCTTCCTCTACGACTCGGTCCGCACGCTGATCTACCGTGGCGGGTTCGACGAGTCGACCCCGAAGAACGGCGTCCCGGTCACCGGAAGCGCCCTGCGCAACGCGCTGGAGCTGGCGATGTCCGGGAAGCCGGTGGCAGAGCCGCACGCGCCCAGCATGGGATGTGGCATCAAATGGAAGCCCGGCAACGAGCCGAGCTGACCCGACTGGCGGACACGTAACACAGCCGACACATGGCGGTCACCGGTGGTGACACGGGCCTCCTACTCTGCGTGAGGATGGGTGAAGGTCGACTTGAGCCGGATGATCGGTACGCCGATGCTCCGGTAGTGGGTCTGACCGGGGCCCGCTTCGGTGGGGCGGCCGGCCGTCGGCTTCGCGCCGCCGGCCCGGACGCGGACGAGGGCCGTGTGGTGACCACCCACCGCCTGATCCGCAATCGCCCGGTCGTCGGCCGGACCGGCGCGCGTTTCGGCTCGGCAAGTCGCCAGCGGGCGGCCCAGTCCGTCGCCGGTCAGGGCGGCGTCTCGGCGCCGGAGGTCTCGGTGTCGGAGCCGCCACCCGCACCGTCCTCGCCCCCGCAACGAGAACCCCAGCGACGAGAACCCCAGCAACGAGAACCCCAAGGCCGGGAATCCCGGCGCCGCGAACCGGCCGGACCGGCCGGACCGACCGGACCGGCCGGACCGACCGGGTCCGAGGAGCGCGAGCGGAGCCACCCGGACTGGGCCGCCCCGGCCACCAGCTTCGGGCTGGTGCGCCCCTACACCTGGACCAACGGCAGGACCGCGGCGTGCCGGCACCTGGAGATCGAGACGCTGGTCTCGGCCACCGGCAGGCCACCGGACCGGATCGCCGCTCCCGAGCACCACACGGTGGTCGACCTGTGCGCCCGGCCGCGATCGGTGGCGGAGCTGGCCGCGCTGCTGGCGATACCGCTCGGTGTGGCGCGGGTGCTCCTGGCGGACCTGGCCGACGCGGGCATCGTGCGGGTACACGGCAGCGCCGACCGGGACGGCGCACCGGACCTGGACCTCATGCAGCGGGTTCTCGGCGCACTGCACCGGCTCTGACCGCGACCGCCTGCACCGGCTCCGAACGTGGGCGCCAGCACCGGCTCCGACCGCGAGCGCCGGACTCCGCGCACCTTCGGCAGGCCTCAGAGCTGGTCGACGGCGCTCACCTGCAGCACCGCGGTGCCCGCCTCGTCGGACGCGGCGAGGTCCACCTCGGCGCTGATGCCCCAGTCGTGGTCGCCCGCCGGGTCGTCGAAGATCTGACGCACCACCCAGCGCCCCGGCCGCTCATCGATGACGAGCAGCTGCGGGCCGCGCGCGTTCGCGCCGATGCCGATCTCCGCGTGCTCCTCGAAGTAGGGCTCCAGCGCGGTGCGCCAGCTCTCGGCGTCCCACCCGGTGTCCGCGTCGAGCTCGCCGAGCTCGTCCCAGCGCTGCCGGGCGGCCAGCTCGACCCGGCGTAACAGCGCATTGCGCACCAGCACCCGGAACGCCCGCGGATTCGTCGTCACCGGCGGCGGCCGGTCGTCCAGCACGGCGGGTGCCGCCGACGGGTCCCGCTGCTGCGGGTCGCGCAGCTTCTCCCACTCGTCGAGCAGGCTGGAGTCGACCTGGCGGACCAGCTCGCCGAGCCACTCCTGGAGATCGCGGAGGCTTTCGGTCTTGGCGTCGTCGGGCACGGTCCGCCGCAACGCCTGATAGGCGTCGGCCAGGTAGCGCAGCACCAGGCCCTCCGAGCGGGCCAGCCCGTAGAAGCCGACGTACTCGGTGAACGTCATCGAGCGTTCGGCCAGGTCACGCGCCACCGACTTGGGTGAGAGGCGGTGGTCGGCGACCCACGGATGGCCCTGCCGGTAGGTCTCGAACGCCGCGTCGAGCAGCTCGGTCAGCGGCATCGGATAGGTGACGTCGTCGAGCAGCCGCATGCGCTCCTCGTACTCGATGCCCTCGGCCTTCATGGCCGCCACGGCCTCGCCCTTGGCCTTGGACAGCTGCGCGCCGAGCACCTGACGCGGGTCGTCCAGCGTCGCCTCCAGCACCGAGAGCACGTCGAGCGGATAGCTCGGGTCCTGCGGGTCGAGCAGCTCGATCGCGGCCAGCGCGAACGGCGAGAGCGCCTGGTTGAGCGCGAAGTCGAGCTGCAGCTCGCCGGTGAGCCGCACGGTGCGGCCCTGCTCGTCCGGTTCGGCCAGCCGCTCGATCACCCCGGCGGCCAGCAGCGCGCGGTAGATTGCGATCGCGTCCAGGATGTGTTTGCGCTGACGGGGACGGTCCTCGTGGTTCTCGGTGAGCAGGTGGCGCATGGTGGCGAACGCGTCACCGGGCCGGTTGGCCACGTTCAGCACCATCGCGTGGCTCACGCCGAAGCTCGACGTCAGCGGCTCCGGATCGGCGGCGACCAGCCGCTCGAAGGTGCGCTCGCTCCACGACACCTGGCCCTCGGCGGGTTTCTTGCGCACCACCTTGCGCAGCTTGCGCGGGTCGTCGCCGGCCTTGGCCAGCGCCTTCGTGTTCTCCACCACATGGTCGGGCGCCTGCACGACCACGTTGCCCGCGGTGTCGTAGCCGGCCCGCCCGGCACGGCCCGCGATCTGGTGGAACTCCCGTGCGGTCAGGTGGCGGGTGCGGGTGCCGTCGTACTTGCCCAGCGCGGTGAGCAGCACGGTGCGAATCGGCACGTTGATGCCCACGCCGAGGGTGTCGGTGCCGCAGATGATCTTGAGCAGCCCGGCCTGGGCCAGCCGCTCGACCAGCCTGCGGTAGCGGGGCAGCATCCCGGCGTGGTGGACGCCGATGCCGTGGCGGACCAGCCGGGACAGCGTGCGCCCGAACCCGGCCCGGAACCGGAAGTTGCCGATCAGCTCGGCGATGGCGTCCTTCTCGGCGCGGGTGCAGACGTTGATGCTGGTCAACGCCTGGGCGCGCTCGACGGCGGAGGCCTGGGTGAAGTGCACGACGTAGACCGGCGCCTGCTTGGTCTGGAGCAGCTCCTCCAGGGTCTCCTGCAGCGGCGTCAGCACGTAGCTGAAGTGCAGCGGCACCGGGCGTTCCGCGTTCTTGACCACGGCGGTGGCGCGGCCGGTGCGGCGGGTGAGGTCCTTCTCGAACCGCGTGACGTCACCGAGCGTGGCCGACATCAGCACGAACTGGGCCCGCGGCAGTTCGAGCAGGGGCACCTGCCAGGCCCAGCCCC
>DASXOL010000200.1:0-5903 GCA_036494295.1 Pseudonocardiaceae bacterium | reverse complement strand
GGATCCCGCAGTTCGCCGGTGCGCCTGGCGTCGCGTGACCGTGGCGCCAACAGGTAGCGGGGCGAGCTAGCCGCATGACCAGGACCGGGTCGGCGGAACGCCCAGTTGCCCGGCAACCGCGTCGCGCACGCACGGACACCTCGGCGCGCACGGCGTAGGTTGACCGGGATGCGTGTGGCCCTGTTCGCGACCTGTCTCACCGACACGTTCGCGCCTGGCACCGGACGGGCAATGGTGCGGCTGCTGGAACGGCTCGGCTGTCCGGTGGAGTTCCCGCTGGGCCAGACCTGCTGCGGGCAGATGCACTACAACACCGGCTACCGCGAGCAGGCCGCCCCGCTGGCCCGGCGCTTCGACGAGGTGTTCGACGGCTACGACGCCGTGGTGGTGCCGTCGGGGTCGTGCACCGCGATGGTCCGCGACTTCCACCCGAAACTCGGCGCGGGCGGCACGGTGGCGCGCCGAACCTACGAGCTGTCCGAGTTCCTGGTCGACGTGCTGGGCGTGACCGACGTCGGCGCCTACTTCCCGCACCGGGTCACCTACCACCCGACGTGCCATTCGCTGCGGCTGCTCGGCGTCGGAGAGCGCCCGCTGCGGCTGCTGCGCGCGGTACGCGGACTCGACCTGGTGGAGCTGCCCGCCGCGGAGCAGTGTTGCGGGTTCGGCGGCACGTTCGCGGTCAAGAACGCCGAGACGTCGACGGCGATGCTGGCGGACAAGATGCGCAGCGTGCTGGACACCGGCGCCGAGGTGCTCACCGCGGGCGACAACTCCTGCCTGATGCACATCGGCGGCGGCCTGTCCCGGCTGCGCACCGGCGTGCGCCCGGTGCACCTGGCCGAGGTACTGGCGAGCACGGAGGAGCAGCCGTGGCCGGCCGCGGCGTGACCTGGCTGGGCACCCCGCCCTTCCCGGAGGCGGCGCACCTCGCGCTGGCGGACACCCAGCTGCGGGCCAACCTGCGCAAGGCGACCACCACCATCCGCGCCAAGCGTGCCGACGCGGTGTCCGAGCTGCCCGACTGGGAACGGCTGCGCCGCGCGGGCGAGGCGATCAAGGACGACGTGCTCGCCCATCTGGACGCCTACCTCGAACAGCTCGAGGAGGCGGTGACCCGCCGCGGCGGCACGGTGCACTGGGCCCGCGACGCCGCCGAGGCCAACGAGATCGTGCTGCGGCTGGCCCGGGACGCGGGCGCGAGCGAGGTGGTCAAGGTCAAGTCGATGGCCACCGCGGAGATCGAGCTCAACGAGGCACTGCTGGCCGGGGGCATCACCCCGGTGGAGACCGACCTCGCCGAGCTGATCGTCCAGTTGGGACACGACCGCCCCAGCCACATCCTGGTACCGGCGATCCACCGCAACCGGACGGAGATCAGGGAGATCTTCCAGCGCGAGATGCCGGACGTCCCGCCGGAGCTGACCGACGATCCCGAGGCGCTGACGAACGCGGCCCGCGCGCACCTGCGGCGCAAGTTCCTTTCGGCGGGCGTGGCGATCTCCGGGGCCAACTTCGCGGTCGCCGAGACCGGTGGGATCGCGGTGGTGGAGTCCGAGGGCAACGGGCGCATGTGCCTGACCCTGCCGCACACGCTGATCACCGTGATGGGGCTGGAGAAGGTGGTGCCGGCCTGGCGGGATCTGGAGGTGTTCCTGCAGCTGCTCCCGCGCTCCTCCACCGCGGAGCGGATGAACCCGTACACCTCGATCTGGACCGGGGTGACGCCCGGCGACGGCCCCCAGGACTTCCACCTGGTGCTGCTCGACAACGGCCGCACCGACGCACTGGCCGACCGGGTCGGACGCCAGGCACTGCGCTGCATCCGCTGCTCGGCGTGCCTCAACGTGTGCCCGGTCTACGAGCGCACCGGCGGGCAGGCGTACGGGTCGGTGTACCCCGGTCCGATCGGCGCGATCCTCACCCCGCAGCTGCTCGGCGACATGCACGACCCGCAGCAGGCCGCGCTGCCCTACGCGTCCTCGCTGTGCGGGGCCTGTTTCGAGGTCTGCCCGGTGCGCATCGACATCCCCGAGGTGCTGGTGCACCTGCGCGGCAAGGCCGTCGAGGCGAAGGGGTCGCGCACGCCGGAGGCACTGGCGATGGCGGCGCTGGCCTGGGTGATGCGCGACCGGCGCCGGTTCGAGTTCGCCCAGCGGGTGGGCAGGCTGGCCCGGCTGTTCGCACCCGGCGGCCGCATCAGCCGGCTGCCCTGGCCCGGCTCGCGGTGGACCGACTCCCGCGACGCCCCGGTGCCCGCCGCGGAGTCGTTCCGCGACTGGTGGCGACGGACCCACCATGGCTGACCCGGCGCGCACCGCGGTGCTGGCCCGGATCAGGGCCGCGCTGGCGGACAAACCGCAGCCGCCCCCGGTGCCCCGCGACTACGACACCGCACGGCAGGCGGACGATCCGGTAAACCTGTTCGCCGACCGGGTCCGCGACTACCGCGCGACGGTGCACCGGGTGACGCCGGAGGGGCTCGCCGAGGCGGTCAGCGCGACGCTGGCGGCGCGCGGCGCCCGCCGTGTCGCCGTCCCGCCCGACCTGCCCGCCGCGTGGCGGGTCTCCGGTGTGGACTGGCTGGTCGACCCCGCGGTCGACGTGCTCGACGGGTGCGAAGGGGTGCTCACCGGCTGCGCGCTCGCCGTCGCCGAGACCGGCACCATCGTCCTCGATGCGGGCCCGGCGCAGGGCAGGCGCGCGCTGACCCTGGTGCCGGACTACCACCTGTGCGTGGTGCGCGCCGAGCAGATCGCGGTGACCGTCCCCGAGGCGCTGGCCCGGCTGGATCCGGTGCGCCCGCTCACCTTCATCAGCGGACCTTCCGCGACCAGCGACATCGAGCTCGACCGGGTGGAGGGCGTGCACGGCCCCCGTACCCTGCAGGTCCTGCTCGTCGGCTGACCCCCGTCAGGAACCCGCCACACCGCGGGACGGTGGCCGCACAATTCGTCGCCGCCCTTCGTGACCGAAAACGAGAGAACCGCCGCGCCGTCACCCGCCAGTTGACGGACATAATCAGATCCGCCCGCGGAGTGGTACTCCTATTCGCGTCCACTCGCCGGATCTTTCGAATTCTTTTGATCTGCGCGCGCACACCGATGGGCGAACCATCTTCACCCATGTCCTATTGCGGGCCAGTATGGGTGGCCTCAATCACGGCCTGCGCATCGACGCCGACGCACGGGCAGACCTGCTGACTGAGGGCGGCACTGTCGGACGTGAGCAGCGCGAAACGCAGCGCCACGGCGATCTCTGCCACTCTCTGGCAACTGCTGGAGGCTGATCGTGATCAATCCCGCCGACCGGAAACTGACCGTGCTCCTGCGCCAGACACAATGGCTGCTCGACGATGCCGCCAACGACATCCCGGCCGGGCGTTACCGCACCGACCAGCGCGACGAACTCGCGGTTCTGCTGGAAAATCTCGCAGCCCTCATCCGCGCGACGACAAGCCTGGTGGCCGAATTCGAGTCACCCGGCCCGTCGGCGCTGCCCCGGCAGCCGTCCGGATAAAGATCCGGACGGGTCATTCGACGACGGTGATGGCCCGCACCGGGCAGGCCAGTGCGCCCTCCTCGGCCTGTGCCTGCAGATGGGCGGGCACATCGGGATCGCGGATCAGGCAGTAGCCGTCGTCATCCAGGTCGTAGACGTCGGGTGCGACGACATTGCACTGTCCGTGGCCTTCGCAGATGTCGGGGTCCACCTCGACGCGCATGCCAACTCCTCGGCTCGAGACTCAGCGTGGTGCGAACCCGCTCATCTTGGCTCGGTCCCCGCCCGCTGAACACCCCGCCGGTGAGGTGACCCGTCATTCACGACTCGGCGGGCGCCGTCCCCGGCCGCGGGCAGCCGTCACACCGGGGAGGGTCGTTGCCACCCCGGCGGCCGGACCAGCCTCGCCACGTAGTGATGGCGCCAGGACCAGATCCCCGTCACGGCCAGGCCCGCCGACCTGGCCGCCGCGATCATCGCGTCCCGGTCCACCCACACCCAGTCGTACCAGGCGCTGCGCAGCGGGCCGTACCGCAACCTGAGCCGGACCTCGCCGGGATAGCGCTGGTCCCGCCGTTGCCGGTCGAGGAAGCGGGCGTCCTGCGCGGCGCAGACCCGCCAGTCGACGCTGCCGGCCAGCACCGCACCGCCGGGAAAGACCAGCGCGGCCAGCCGGGACAGCAGCGCGGGCAGCCGATCCAGCGTGCCCGCGCGGCCGACCGCCCCGTCCAGTGCGAGCACCGTGCCGAACTCCAGCGGCGGCCAGTAGCGGTGCACGTCGGCGACCACGCAGACCCGGCCGAGGCGCAGGCCCATCGCCACCGCCTCCTCGCAGGTGTCGATGCCCCGCCCCGGCAGGCCCCGCGCGGCGAGGAGCTCCAGCCGCCTGCCGGTCCGGCACCAGGCGTCCAGCACCGGGCCTTCGGTGGCCAGTTCCAGCGCTCGGGTGTCCGCGGGCGCGGCAGCGGACGGATCGGCCCGCCACCAGTCGAGGTCGACGACGGAGCGCTGCCCGTCGGACCGCTCGGCGACCAGATCCTGCGGACCGTGACGGCGGCCGAGCGCGAGCCCGAAGACCTGCTCGCGGGACAGCCCGATGGTCGGCAGCCCGGAGCCCGGCGTGGCCGCGGAGGGGCGGTGCGCGGCAGCGTTGTGTCCCACCTCATCAGGACCCACCCGACCGGTCATCACCGCACCTCCCGCGCCGCCTCGCTGCGGGGCGCACCCCACGCGAAATCCGACTGGTCAGCACCGCTGATGACCATGGTGGCCGCCCGCGGTGTCGCCGGTGCTGACGGCCCGAACCACACACCGGTAACACCCGCGACACCGGGGGCGTCCGCGCGACGAAGTAGCACAGCAGGGTGAATATCGCCAGCGCGATCCGGTAAACAGTGCCTAACGACAGCAGGACCGTGACGACGGCCCGGCCGGGTCGTTAAGGGTGCCAGATGATGTTCCGGTAGGGCAGTCGGCCACAAGGAGGTGGGCGGGTGGACCGCAGAGTGCGGCGAGCGGTGATGGAACGCCTCGCGGCAGTCGAGGAGATGACACTGCGGGCAGGCGCTGTCTCGGCGGCGCGCACCCACCTCAGGAACATCACCGGCGGATGGCGCGAGGTGCTCGCCGAGCACCAGCCGAACCGCAAGGGCCGCTGCCCGATCTGCTCCGGCTGGCTGCGCCGCCGCCGCTGGCCCTGCCAGGTCTGGATCACCGCGCACCAGCACCTCATCGGTGACGGCACGGACCCGATCGACCGTCCGGTCAAGAAGTCCAACCCGTTCCGTCGTCCGCGCCAGGTGGAGATCATCCCCCGGCAGACCGAGATCCCCGACGCCGCCGACCAGACCGCGCGGGACTGGAACGGCGGCGCGGCCGCGATCCACCGCGCGCCCCTCGAGGTGAGCGAGCCCGCGCTGGCGCGCGCCCGCTGGACCCGGCACAGCAAGACCTGAGGCCTGTCGGGCAGGCCGCCTAATGTGGCCTTCGTGGCCGACCAGATCACCGCCGCCCCACAGGGCTGGATCCGCAGGCTCGCCGGTGCGTGCTGGCGGCATCCGCACCTCACCGTGGCCGCGCTGGTCGCCTCCGGCATCGGGGTGGGCCTGGAGGCCGCCACCCCGCTGATCACCCGGGTCGCGGTGGACGACGCGGTCGCGGGGGGCACCTCGGCGCTCGGCTGGCTGGTCGCCGCACTGGTCGCGGTGGCGCTGGTGCGGTTCGGCACCGCCTTCGTGCGCCGCTACCTCGGCGGCCGGCTGTCCCTGGACGTCCAGCACGACCTGCGCCGGGCGGTGTTCCACTCGGTGCTCAGGCTCGACGGCGCCAAGCAGGACAGCCTGCGCACCGGCCAGGTCGTCTCGCGGGCCATCTCCGATCTGCAACTGGTGCAGGGCCTGCTG
>DASXOL010000199.1:0-1857 GCA_036494295.1 Pseudonocardiaceae bacterium | reverse complement strand
CCAGCGCCCGCCACGGCACGTCCGGCACCACGTCGCCGTCCACCACCGGCAGGAACGCGACCCCCATGCGCGCCAGCCGGCCCCACCGGTGGGCGAGCGCGGGCAGCTCGCTGCTGATCACGTCGATCTCGTCGGCCACCTGCTTCGGGTCGATCTTGGCGAGTCCGGCCGCGGTGGCCTCGGTGCCCAGCCGGTTGGCCAGGTGCGCGGACACGTCCGCGGCGAGGGCCGGGGTGCAGTAGAGACCGGGGACGCTCTGCGCGATGGCCCGCTGGAACAGGCCCGCGGCCAGTGGCATCGCCAGCAGCGTCGCGATCGACCCGGCACCTGCCGACTGCCCGCACACCGTGACCTGGTCCGGGTCGCCGCCGAACCGGGCGATGTTCTGCCGCACCCACCGCAGGGCGGCGAGCTGGTCGAGCAGGCCGCGGTTGTCGGGGGCGCCGACGAGGTGGGCGAAGCCCTCCACGCCCACCCGGTAGTTGAGGCTCACCACGACCAGGCCCTGCCGGGCGATCAGCGACGCGTCATAGCCCGGGTCGCCGGAGGAGCCGGACATGTACGCGCCGCCGTAGATCCACACCAGCACCGGCAGCCGAGCCTCGCCGATGTCCGGGGACCAGACGTTGACGGTGAGCCACTCCGTTCCGGTGGTCCCGGCGGCGCGGGCAGGTCCGGACTGCGGCGGCGCGGGGCCGAACTCGGCCGCGTCGCGCACCCCGTCCCAGGACGCGGGTTCCGGTGCGGCGAACCGCAGCTCGCCGACCGGTGGCTGGGCGAACGGAATTCCCCGGAACACCGCGAGATCCTGCTCGCGCCGCCCACGCACGGTGCCGCCCGCTGTCCGTACCTCGATACCCTCGTCGGTCATCGTCGACTCCCCCTCGGAACAGCGGCGCGCAGCCCTGTGCTGTGGCCCGCTCGGCGGTCACTCCCGAACAGCATCCACTACACCCCCACGACGAATGTGCCCGGGCTGATTCCGCCTCGCGGACGACGAGGTAGCCGTCGACCGGCTGCCTCCCGGGTTCGTCGACGATTAGGTTGGTCCGCCGTGACCGAGCCGGATTTTCTCCGCGACACCCGTGCCTCCTACAACGCCATCGCCACCGCATACGCGGAGCACTTCAAGACCGAGATCCACGACAAGCCCATGGACCGGGCGATGCTCGCCGTGTTCGCCGAACTCGTTCAGGCCACCGGGAACACCGACGTCGTCGATATCGGCTGCGGGCCTGGCCGGGTGACCGCACGGCTGAACTCCTTGGGGCTCAATGCTTTCGGCATCGACCTCTCGTCGGAGATGGTGGCGCTGGCGCGGCGGGAGCACCCGGGCCTGCGGTTCGAAGAGGGCTCCATGACCGCGCTGGAGCTGCCTGACGGCGAGCTCGGCGGGATCTCCGCGTGGTACTCCACGATCCACATTCCGCGCGTGCAGCTGCCGGCGGTCTTCGCGGGGTTCCACCGCATACTGGCCGCTGGCGGGTACCTCGTGCTGGCGTTCCAGGTGGGCGACGGGCTGGTGCATTACGACGAGGGGTTCGGGCACGAGGTGTCGCTGAACTTCTACCGGCGCACCCCGGACCACATCGCGGATTTGTTGGGCCAGGCCGGATTCGAAATGCGCGCGCGGGTGGTGCGGGAGCGCGACGCAGAGGAGAAGACCCCGCAGGCCTACCTCCTGACCCGCAAACCGGCTTGACCGGCTAGAGAAGCCGTAACTGGTCAGCTCATTGAATTGCGGGCAGCCAAGGACGGCCCTCGGCGAGCATGACGAGGGTGTCGTAGAGACGCTCGCCATGTTTGGCGGCTGTAGACAGATAGCTGCGTATGGCGCAGAACTGTCTGGCTCCGGTG
>DASXOL010000198.1:0-11803 GCA_036494295.1 Pseudonocardiaceae bacterium | reverse complement strand
GCCGAGCGAGAAGGCGCCGAGCGCCGGGAACGACGCCGTGATCAGGCAGTTGGCGATCCACTGCGCGGAAGCCGCCAGTCCGAGGGCCGCGGCGCGGATCCGATTCGGGAACATCTCACCGAGCAGCACCCAGACCACCGGGCCCCAGGTGGCGCCGAAGAACACCACGTAGAGGTTGGCGGCGATCAGCGCGGTGGTACCCCACGACCCGGGCAGGCTCACGTTGTCCCCGCTGCCGATGGCGTGCGAGAAGCAGAGCGCCATCGTGCCCAGCGTCACCGCCATACCCGCCGATCCGCCGAGGAGCATCGGCTTGCGGCCGACCTTGTCGACGATGGCGATGGCGATCAGCGTGGTCACCACGTTGGTCACCGACGTGATGACGGTGATGGTGAGCGAGTCGGACTCGCTGAACCCGACCGAGTGCCACAGGCTGGTCGAGTAGTAGAAGATCACGTTGATGCCGACGAACTGCTGGAAGACCGAGAGCAGGATCCCCACCCACACGATCGGCAGCAGGCCGAACACGGGACCGCGCAGGTCGCGCAGCGTCGGCTCGGTCTCCTTCTCACGGCGCAGGCTGGCCGCGATGTCCTGCACCTTCTGCTGGACCGATTCCATGCTGCGCGACCCGAGCACGTCGCGGAGCACGTCGCCCGCGCGTTTCATCTCGCCCCTGGCGACCAGGTAGCGCGGCGACTCCGGGATCTGCAGCGCCAGGATGCCGTAGACGATGGCCGGGACGAGCCCGCTGAGGAACATCCAGCGCCAGGCGGGCAGCCCGAACCAGAGTTCCTTGCTGGCGCCACCGGCCACGTTCGCCAGGAACGCGTCGGACAGCAGCGCGACGAAGATGCCGGAGACGATGGCCAGCTGCTGCAGCGAGCCGAGCCGCCCGCGGATGTGCGAAGGGGCGATCTCGGCGATGTAGGCGGGCGCGATCACCGACGCCATCCCGACACCGAGGCCACCGACGAAACGCCACAGGATCAGGTCCCAGACGGCGAACGCCAGACCCGACCCGACCGCGCTGATCGCGAAGAGCGCGGCGGCGATGAGCATGGCCCGCACCCGGCCCAGGTGGTCGGCGGCCCGGCCGGCGTACCAGGCGCCCACCGCGGAACCGAGCAACGCGCAGGACACCGCGAAGCCGGTGAGCACGGGGCCGAGGCTGAACTGCGCCTGGATGGCGTCGACCGCGCCGTTGATCACCGCGGTGTCGAAGCCGAAGAGGAAACCCCCGACAGCGGCCACCGCGGCGATCAGAATCGCTTTGGCCGTGGTCCGCTGGTCGAGGCTCGGGGCGACCATGATTCCTCCTTGAATTGGTACCCGGCTCAGTTCTGACGAACCAGGTCAGCGGCTCCGACCAGGCCAGCCTCCGGTCCCAGTTCCGCGATCCGCAACTCTGCTTCCGGACGGTGTCCGCGGCCGGTCAGCTGCTTGCAGAAGGTGGCGAGCACCGGCCCGCGCAACAGCTCGCCCGCCGCGGAGACCCCGCCGCCGATCACGAACAGGCCCGGATCGAGGATCGCGGCCAGCTCGGCCATCCCTCTGCCCAGCCACTTGCCGATCTCGTCGAAGCACTGCAGTGCGGCCACGTCACCCGCCTTGGCCGCCTCGGTGACCATCAGGCCGGTGATCTTCTCCGGGAGACCGCCGGCGAGCCGGAGCAGTTCGGTGGCGATCGACGGGGACACCCGGGCGATCTCCTGCGCCTCCTGGACCAATGCCCGCCCGCTGCCGTACTGCTCCCAGCACCCCTGCAGCCCGCATCCGCAGCGCCGCCCGTCCGGCACGATGTTCAGGTGGCCGATCTCGGCCGCCACGCCGAACCGGCCGCGCAGCAACCGCCCGTTCAGCACGATGCCGCCGCCGATGCCGGTGCCCACGGTGAGCACCACCACGTGGTCCTCGCCCCGTGCGGCGCCGAAGCGGACCTCGGCCCATGCGGCCGCGTTCGCGTCGTTCTCCACCACCACGGGCAGCTGGAGGCGCTGCTCCAGCGAGGTGCGCAGATGCTCGTCACGCCAGGCGAGGTTGGGCGCGAACATCACCGTGGAACGCATGTCGTCGACGAAACCGGCGGCCCCCACGCCGACCCCCGCGATGCGGAACTCGGCGGCCAGTTCCCCGACCGCGTCGACGATCACGTCCTGGGTCCGCGAGGTGTCGTCCGCGGGGGTGTCCCTGCGGGTGGTGACGATGATCTTGCCTGCCTCGTCGACCACTCCGGCGGCGATCTTCGTTCCCCCGATGTCCACCCCGATGGTCAACGTCTGGTCACCTTCGCCGCTGCTCATCGCGACCTCCGCGCCAGCCGATGATGTCCGAGCTGCGCCACGTCCACCTCGTCCAAACTGGTCACCACGAGATCGGCGTTCGCCGCGGTGAGCAGATCCTCGTCGTTCACCCGCGCGACCCCCAGCGCGGCCATGCCGCCCGCCTTGGCCGCCTGCACCCCGCTGGTCGCGTCCTCGACGACGAAGCTGTCCTCCGGTGCGACGCCGAGCTCGGCCGCGCCGGTGAGGAAGATCTCCGGATCGGGTTTGCCGTGGGCGAAGTCGCGCCCGGAGATGTCGGCGTCGAAGAAGTCCAGCAGGCTCAGCCCCGGCCGCAGGAAGTCGTAGTGCAGGCCGTCCCGCTCGGCGAAGCTGTCGAGCCGGATCTGGCGAAGGAACAGCCCGGCGTTCTTCGACGACGACGCAGCGGCCACCGGGATGCCCGCGCCGCGGACCGCCAGCACGAAGCGCAGCGCGTCGGGGTAGGCCTCGAACTCGCCTGCCTCGATGAGCTTGACGACCATGTCCTGTTTGTGGTCCGCGTACTCCTGCGCGCGGGCCTGCGCGTCCGGAACGTGGAAGTACTCCAGCGCGTCCACCGCCCCGCTCATCCTGGGCTTTCCGGACATCACCTGCTGGTAGACCTGCGGCGTGAACGCCTCCGGCGTCCAGGTGCTCTGGCCTGCGATGTCGGCCCAGTGGGTCGTCATCAGCGCGCGCAGCGCGTCCCGCCACGCGCGCTCGTGCGGCGAGTCGACCAGCACCCCGTCGACGTCGAAGATCGCGCCTTTAAACCCCGCGCCGGCCACGAGCGCTCCTTCCGCCATCCGCCGCCACCGCGGCTCCGATCGGCTCCTCGGCGGGCAGACTCTCCGGTTGGAGCATGAACGTCCACTGCTCGCCCGTGCCCAGTTCGCGGATCTCGTCGCCGACGCCCACCCGGACCGGCCTGCTGAAGCCCTCGGCGTCGCTGAGCACGGTCAGCTTCCCGCCGGACAGGTGCACCCGCAGCGAGGTGCCGCGGAACTGCATCGAGAACCGCAGCCCTTCGAGCCGGTCGAGCAGCCGCGGCTGGAACCGCAACACCCCGTCCCGGATCCGGCAGCCGAGATAACCCCGCTGGAGCAGATCCAGCGTCCCGGACATGACGCCCATGTGGATGCCTTCCTTCGTGGTGCCGCCCTGGACGTCGTTGACGTCGCTGCCCAGCGCGACGAGGAACCGTTCCCACGAACTCTCCGGGTCGATCGAGCTGAGCACGCCGGCGTGCGCGACCAGGCTCAGGGTCGAGCCGTGCGAGGTGCGCGGGTCGTAGTACTGCACGGTCCGCCGTGCCATGTCCGCCGGGTAGGGATACCCGAGGCGCTCGAAGACCTGGCGCAGCTCCTCGTCGTCGAAGAGGAAGAAGAGCAGCACGGTGTCGGCCTGCTTGGCCAGCTGGTAATGGTCCGGATCGTCGCCCTCGGCTTTGAGGATCCGGTCCATGCGCTGGATATTGGCGTGCTTGCTGCGATAGCGGTCCCAGTCGAGCTCCTTGAGCTGCTCGTAACCCTCGAACTGGCTGATGATGCCCGCACCGTGGAACGGGACGAACATCTTGCGGCTCATGTCCCGCCAGGTCCGCAGTTCCTCGTCGGTGAGCCCGAGCCGGTCGCGCAACGCGGTGCACCTGCTGCGCGGCAGCAGATCCAGCACCCGCGGCGCGATGTCGGCGATCCAGGCGACCATCACGTTGGTGTAGGCGTTGTTCCGCAAGCCGCCCTCTCCGCGGTCGCCGCCGTCCGGATAGCGTTCGTGGAACTCGTCGGGCCCCATCACCCCGTGGATCTCGTAGCGGTCCCGGTCCGGGTTGTAGTGCGCGATGGCGGCCCAGAAGCGGGCGATCTCCAGCATCATCTCGGCGCCGTGCTCCCAGAGGAACTCCAGGTCCTCGGTCACCTGGTAGTACTGCCAGACGTTGTAGAAAATGGCGGCGTTCACGTGTCGCTGGTTGTGGCTCAGATCGGGCTCCCAGTGCCCGGACAGCGGATTCAGATGGACGACCTGCGTTTCCTCCTGGCCGTCACTGCCGCTCTGCCACGGGTACATCGCGCCGCGGTAGCCGGCCGCCCTGGCCGCCGCCTTCGCCTCGCCGAGCCTCCGTGAGCGGTACTTGAGCAGGTGCTGGGTGATCTCGGGGAACCGGTAGGTGAGGAACGGGTAGACGTAGAGCTCGTCCCAGAAGACGTGGCCGCGGTACGCCTCGCCGTTGAGGCCGCGAGCGGGCACGCCCGCGTCGTAGGACGCGGTGTGGCGCGAACAGACCTGAAGAACGTGGGAGATGTGCAGCCGCAGCAGCTCCTGCACCTGCGGCTGCTTGGGCAGTTCGATGTCACAGACCTGCCAGAGCTCGGCCCACGCGGAGCAGTGGTGCTCCAGTGCGGCGCCGAAGTCGGGGTAGCGCCGCGCCGACTTGCCCGCGGCGACCAGCGTCTCGTTGATCGCCCTGTCGTGTGAGGTGTAGAAGGCCACCATCTTCTCCACCCGCATCGGCTCGCCCCGTTTTGCGTCGAAGGCGAGCACCTGCTGGATGTAGTCCTCCATCTGGTAGAGGCTGCGGTCCACGGAGATCTCCTCGTCCCCGCGGAAGACCCGGTTGCGCGCCGCCTCGGCCACGTAGATGTTCGACTGCCGGGTCTGGACCTTCAGCGCGATGATGTCCGGCCCGAACGTGCGGGGGGAGACGGGGTTGAGGTGGCGGCCCTCCAACTGCCGGTAGCGGGCGACCATGCGGTTGACGACCCGGCCGTCGAGTCCGGACACCACCTCGACCCGGCCCGACCAGTTCTCCGCGGTGAGCGTCCATTCCAGACCCGCCTGGTGGACGTGCGCCATGCTCACGAAGCGGCGGCTGTGCAGCGTGCTCACCCGGCCCTCGCGGTCGCGGAAACGCAGCTTGCGGATCACCACCGCATTGCGGACGTCGAGTTCGTGGTGGTAGCCGAGCAGTTCGACGTTGTCGAGGCGGATCGCCTCCTCGCCTTCGATGCGCAGCTTCATGACCAGCCAGTTGGGGAGGTTGACCAGGTCCTCGTTCAGCACCGGCTCGCCGCCGAAAATGGTGGTCTCCCGGTTGAAACCGCCGTGCGCGTAGGTGCCGGGATAGTGCACCGCGTCGCTGTCCTCCCATTCCGCCGCTCCTCGGGTGCAGAAATAGCCGTTCCCAGTCGACGTCAGCGCCTCACGCAGACCTTCCTGCTCCGGATCGAAATGGTCGTAGACGAGAGCAAAAGCAGGCACGACGACACCTCCCGGCATGGGTCAATGGGCTAACGTGTTGAGGAAACGCTCCACCTCCCCCATCGAGTTGAGCGCGAAATCCGCCGCGGTGTCGCGGGTGGCCTCCCGGGGATTGTTCTCGAGATCGGCGACGACGATTCCGATGCCCCGCCCGGACAGCGCGCGAAAGGCGTCCTCGTCGGTGATGTCGTCGCCGAGGTAGAGCGGCACGATCCCGTCGCCGTCCAGATGCAGCGCGGCGATCAGGTACAGCACGGCTTTGCCCTTGTGCCAGTCGATCTTCGGCTGGACCTCGTAGACCAGCTTGCCCGGCGTCACCTTCAGCTGGTCGGGGTGCTCGGCGAGCACCTGGTCCAGCACCGCCGCCACGGCAGGACGGTGCTCGGGCGCGACGAGCCGGTAGTGCAGGGCCACCGAGGCGCGCTTCGGCTCGACGAGCGCACCCTCGATCGCGGCGGCCTTCGTGCGGAGCCGGTCGGTGATCTCGGCGAGCAGCGGCTCGAAACCGGTGGCCGCGTCGTGTTCGAGGGTGCCGGTGCGCGGGTCCCAGATGTCGAAGCCGTGGCTGCCCGCCACCACCAGGTCGTCGATGCCCATGAGCTCCTGGACGACCGGCCGGTCCCGCCCGCTGACCACGCACACCGTGCAGCGCAGGGCCAGCGCCCGGACCGCGTCCCGCATGCGCTGCGAGATCACCGCGGCCTCCGGGCGGTCCACGATCGGCGTGAGCGTGCCGTCGTAGTCGAGGAACACCGCGGGGGTACGCCCGGCCATCTGCTGGTCGAACCGTTCCCGGTCGCCCAGGGCATTCGGCAGGTCGGCGATGGACATCGCGCAGACGCTCATGCCGGTCCCGCTCGAAACCCCGGTAGCGGCGGCTCGCTCCGCGGAACCGGCGCGCCGCCGCGGACGCCATGGTCGCCGACGGGGCGAGGCAGCACCCGCGAGGCGGTCACTGTGCGCAACATCACGAGAGGCCTCTGAAAGATCAACGGCTGTGTGTCACATCACAGTGAATGCTTTGTACTCTGTGCCGTCAAGACTTGGACACCAGCAGAGTATCCCGTAGAACCACCGCCACGCGGAGGCATCGGCGATCAACGTGTGTGAACACGGCCCGCGTTGATTCCGGTCTCGGTGGCGGGGGAATTGTGACGAACAATTCTGTCGTTCGTCGACAACCGCCGGGTCTTCGGCGTTTCGTACCCCTGACAAGGACCATTGAGGCCCCGGAGCGACATCAGGGAGTATCCGGATGTTCCCCGCGTCAGGACGCCGCGAGCATCGGCGTCATGGCACCGACATCCACGTCGTCCGCACCGCGGTGGCGGCGCCTGGTGGTGTGGCTGCACCGGCGCGCCCGGCACCGTCCCCGCCTGACCGGCACCCCGGGCGGCGGCTCAGCCGGAGCGACAGGCGCGCAGCGCGGAGGCCAGCTCGCGGTGCAGGTCGAACACCTTGTCCAGGCCGGTGGCCCGAAGCGAGGCGGCAGCGCGGGCGTTGGCGTCGAGCACGACGGCGAGGTGCCCGCGACCCTGGTGCTCGTCGAGGATCTCCACCAAGGTGTGCAACCCGGTCGAGCCGAAGTAGGCGACCGCGGACAGGTCGATCACCAGGTGCCGGTTGTCGTCGCCCATCGCGGCGCGGAGCCGCTCGGCGAGAGCGGGCCGGGTGACCATGTCCACGTCGCCGGCCACCGTGCACACCGTGACGTCCGGCTGCGGATAGCTCAGTCTCGCCACGCCCGCGGCTGCGCGGCCACGCCCCGGTGCCCGGTCGGCCAACTGCTCGCTTGTCACTGGCTCCGCTCCCCCCTCGGCAGCAAGTGAGACCGAAGGTACCGCCGAGTGGTGACGTTGGGTAGGACCTCGGATCACGGAACGCGACGAGTCGCGGGAATCACAACGTCAGGCGCGCGCTGGCCGGAGGCTGCATCATGCTGCGCAGCCGGGTCAGCGCGCGGTGCTGCGCAACCCGGACCGCACCGGCGGTGGAGCCCACGGCCGCCGCGGTCTCCTCCGCGGACATGCCCATCACGATCCGCATGGTGAGGATCTCGCGCTGCTTGGCGGGCAGCGTGCCCAGCAGCGCGGTCATCTGCCCGGCGAGCTCGGCGTCCATCGCCTGCTGTTCCGGCCCGCCTGCCAGGGTCGGAACGTCGGGGATCTCGGCGACCGGCTCGGCGCGGTTGCGCGCAGCCGACCGGTGCGCGTCCGCGACCTTGTGCGAGGCGATGCCGTACACGAAGGCGAGGAAAGGTCGGCCCTCCTCGCGGTAGCCGGGCAGGGCGGTGATCACCGCGAGGCACACCTCCTGCGCCACGTCGTCGGCCGAGGCGAAGGTCTTCTCCTGCCTGCCGACGCGGCCGCGGCAGTAGCGGATCACCAGCGGGCTGATCATGGCCAGCAGGCGCCCGATGGCCGCGCGCTCACCCCGCACCGCTGCGGCGACCAGCCCCTCGTCCGGCACCGGGAGCGGTGCCCGCCCCGGTGGAGACGGGCTCGGCCGACGCCCGGGCTCCGCGGACGCGTCACCCATCTCTGCTGGCATCGCAGGTCCCCCTGGCGTCACGGGCTCCGATCCTCGTTTCGGAGCGAGGTTTACGCTACTGATTGTTTCGTAACTGTCTACCTTGTCGCAGCAGCAGGTAGTGGCGTAACAGGTACGAAGAGTGGCTCCAGGAGTTCCCGACAGACTCACCGGCGGTGCGAAAAGCCATGTTTGCCCAGCTGAACGACCTGATCGGCATCACGAAGCGCACACGCTGTGATCGCAATATATCACTCTTTCGGGTGATTAAGAGAGTTCCGGGTGGTACCGAAATACGGGCGCAATTCGATACAAACAGGAGTGTTATGCGAAATGTTGCGCTAGTGGGCCCAGGGATCTGAGTGTCCAGGGACGAGACCAGAAGACCGGGAAGGCGACGCGACCAGCAGGCGCACCAGGAGATCCTGGAGGCGACGGTGCACCTGCTGCGCGACGTCGGCTACCAGCGGCTGAGCATCGACGCCGTGGCGGCCCGCGCCGGGGTGGCCAAGACCACCGTCTACCGGTGGTGGGCCAACAAGGCGGCCCTGGTCGTCGAGGCGCTGGAGACCGCGCTCAACCTGCCCTCGCCGCAGCCCACCGGAGACTCCCGCACCGACATCCGCGCCGTCGTGCAGCGGATAGCCGACACCTTCGGCGCACCGCCCCTCGGCGAGGTGCTGCCCGCGCTGGCCGTCGACCTGTCCCGCGACCCGGACGCCCAGGCACGCCTGCGCACCATGCTGGGGCCCCGGCGCGCCGCCAACGCCGCCATCCTGCTCGCCGCGGCGGGGCGCCGCGATCTCCCCCCTGACGTCGACGTCCACCTACTGCTGGACATGGTCGCGGGCGCCATCCTTTATCGCAGCCTCCTCGGCAGAGCGCCGACGACCGCGCTCGTCGACCAGCTCACCGACTTCATCCTGGGGACCAACCTCCCGAGAACGTGAACCGCGGCCGAGCTGATCCCGCACCAGATCCGGCGACAACCGGGGCGCGGCACGATTCGGCGCGACGCTGCCGCGCACCTCCGCGTCCCGATCGACTCGCACCGCGCCGGCACCGACGAGCCTCCTCGCCCGCCGCATGAGCCGGTCGACCCGGTCGATCCTGGCCACCGGCGGGTGATCCCACAGCATCAGGTCGGATCGGGTCACGATGCCGACGAGCCGCCCGTGGTGATCGGTGATCGGCATCATCCGCAGCCCCGACGCGAACAACCGATGGGAAAGCTTCCCCAGGTCGGCCTCCGCGACCATCGAGATCACCTCCCTGTTCATCACACCGCCCACGGTGCGCGGCGCGGCGGCCCCGTCGTCGGTGGGGTCTGCGATCAGGTCGGCCTCGCTGACGATGCCGATGAGGCAGCCGTTGCCGTCGACGACAGGCAGGGCGGTGTAGTGACTCCTGGCCAGCAGCTGCGCCGCGTGCGCTACCGACGTCTGCTCCCACACCGTCAGCACCGGTGCGGTCATCACATGCCTGGCTCGTGTCATGACGTGACGGTAGGACTCCGCTCCGCACCTGGCCGGAGTCGAAAGGCTCGGGGAACAAGGCCCTTGGTCCGCTGCCGCGAGCCCCGTGTGCGCAGCGGCGCCCGGGCCGTGCGGGCCGTCCTCAGTGCACACCGCCCGCCTCGATCGCGACGACGCCGGCGATCACCGCGACCAGGCCCGCCACCTGCAGCCAGGTGAGCGAGTCGCCCAGGAACGCCGCCCCGATCACCGCCACCAGTGCCACGCCCGACGCTGCCCAGACGCCGTAGGCCACCCCGAGCGCCAGGCCGCGTTGCAGGACCACCGCGAGCAGCACGAAGGAACTCATGTATCCGACCACGACGACGATCGAGGGGATCGGCTTGGAGAAGCCCTCGGACAACCGCAGACTGACCGTTCCCGCGACCTCGGCCACGATGGCCACCGCCAGGTAGAACCAGACCATGCCTCCCCCGTTCGCGTGGCCGGTCGGCTCATCGGGCCGGAAACGCGAGCCCTATCCGGCGGGCGTCGCGAGCTCCCGTTGCGCGTCCTCGTCCAGGGCGATGTCGGCGACCGCGAGGTTCTCCTCCAGATGGCGCACCGAGGAGGTGCCCGGAATCGGCAGGACGTTCGGCGCCAGCCCCAAGGTCCAGGCGAGCGCGACCTGGGCCGCGGTGACGCCGAGCCGGCCGGCGACGGCGATCACGTGCTCGTTGTTCAGCACGGGGTTGACGGGGGCGAAACCGGAGCCCAGCGGGAAGAACGGCACGAAAGGGATCCCCCGGGAGCGGCACTCCTCCAGCACGGGCATCGAAGTGCGATCGACGAGGTTCAGCGGGTTCTGCACGCAGGCCACCTCGGTGTGCTCCAAGGCGTGCAGCAGGTGCTCGCGGGTGACGTTGCTCAGTCCGACGCCGTCGATCAACCCGTCCTCGCGGGCCCGGATCATGGCCGCGAGCTGGTCGTCGAACCGCTGGTCGGGCACGCTCTCGTCCATCAGCCGGAGGTTGACCACGGCCAGCTGCTCCACACCGAGGCTGCGCAGATTGTCCTCGATGCCCTGGCGCAGCTGGTCCGGGTCGTCGGAGGGCAGCCACCCCCCGGTGTCGTCACGACGCGCGCCGACCTTGCTGACCAGCGCCAGCGTGTCGGGGTAGGGATGCAGCGCCTCCCGGATCAGGGCATTGGCGACCTCGGGGCCGTAGAACTGCGCGGTGTCGATGTGGTCGACGCCGAGGTCCACGGCGCGTCGCAGCACTCGCAGCGCCTCGTCCCGGTCCCGCGGCGGGCCGAAGACACCCGGGCCCGGCAGCTGCATCGCGCCGAAGCCGACGCGGGCGACGGAGAACCGGGCGAGAGCGTGCCGTTGCATGGCTCCCAGGTTAGTGAGCTCGGCCCGCGACACCGTGGTCCGGGGAGCGTGGCGAGCACCAAGCCAACCCGGCCCGTGTGGTGTTCACATCTCCGGACGCAGTCCATCTTGGTTGGGAGTCTCGACCAGGACGTTGGTCGACTTGATCACCGCGACGGCGAGGACTCCGGGCTCAAGGCCCATCTCCCGGACGGCTTCGCTGCTCATGAGGGAGACCACCCGGTGCGGGCCGCTGTGGATCTCGACCTGTGCCATCAGCCCGTCCACGACGACCGAGGAGACCAGCCCGACGAAGCGGTTGCGGGCAGAGCGCCGCACATCCGAGGGGTCCTGGGCGGAGCGGGCGTGGTGGCGGGTGAACTCGGCGAGCGCGGCGCCGTCGACGACCCGCCGATTCGACCAGTCCCGCGTGGACGGCAGGGTGCCGACCTCGACCCAGCGGCGGACGGTGTCGTCACTGACGCCGAGGACGTCGGCGGCTTCGGAGATCCTGAAGTGCGGCACGCGCGAGAGCATAGAACCCACCCGGGCCTGACCACCGGCTAAGGGAATCACGCCCTCGACCTGCTCCTGACGAGCTAATGTCGTCCCCGCCGTCGTCACCGTCGGCTCGCTGTCGGCGTCCGCTTTCGTACCCGGTTCGACGTCGATCTGAGGGGGCGGAATGCGGACTGGTCTGGTTCGGCGCGGCCCGGCGACCGAGGTCCCGCTGCGCCACCACGTCGTCGATGCAGGGTGGTTGCGCGGCGCCATCGCGGTGTGGTCCGGCGGTTACGCCCTCTACCGTGGCTACTACGCCGCCGGCGGGACGTGGGGGTTGCCAGGCGTCGTCCGCGCCGCCGCACACGGTCAGTTCATGGTCA
>DASXOL010000197.1:0-13428 GCA_036494295.1 Pseudonocardiaceae bacterium | reverse complement strand
CTCCAGGGCCTTGGCAGCAACACCCTCACCCTCATGAATCAAGCCCAGCAGGATGTGCTCCGTGCCGATGTAATTGTGGTTGAGCATCCTGGCCTCTTCCTGGGCCAGCACAACCACCCGCCTCGCGCGGTCGGTGAACCTTTCGAACATGTGCACTCCTGACTGCTGCGCCGTCGCGACGCGGCCCGACTGGTAATTCCCTCTCTGGGCACGAGACACGCCGTGCGGCCACTGTATCTGCCGAGCGGCCGGCATCGCGTTGCAAGTTGCTCCCCGACACCACGTCCAACGTGGCATCGCAGGTCATGATTCCGCAGCACGAAGATCGTCCGCTCAGAGCGAACGGCCTCGCCGCCCGGGGCGTGCCACCCGCACGGGTGGTCCCGTTGCATCCCGGTACTCCGGGGCCCGCTCTGCTGTTACGTTCCCGCTGTTAGGTTAGGCAAACCTGAGTCGACATAACGAGGAGGGAAGTTGCCACGAGCCGCAGTGCCCGTGGGTCCGCCTGCGGCGGCGGACGCCACTGAGCCTGGATGGTACTCGGCGCATCCGCTGGCTGCCTCGGTATCGGCGGTTGATCATGCCGTCGGCTGGATGTCCTTCCGGCTGCTGGACCGCCCCTGTGCCGACTGGACCGGCTGTGAACAGGCGCTTTCCGACCCTGACTTCTTCACCCGCTGGCGGGCGGCGGTCGCGCAGCGGCTCGCGGAGCGCCACGGCGAGGTCCCCGAGCGCACCACCGCCGGTTACGTGCTGCAGTGGTACCTCGGTGTCCCCGCCCATCTCGGGGCGATGTTGTTCCACTCCGCGCGCCGGGTGCCCTCGTTGCACCCGACGCAGCTCGCCTTCCGGCTCGACCCGGGATGGGTACAGGAGGTGGGTCTGCGGCCGGGGTCCTTCTGGTGCCTGCCCGGCGACCCCGCCGCCCGCCATCCCGGCGCCACCACCGTGCCCGACGAGATCGAGCTGGGCGCGGTGCTGCGTCGCGAGGTGGTGGCACATGCCACCCGCTTTCTCCGGACGTACGCGCCCCTGGTGCGCTTCGGCCGCCGCACGCTGTGGGCGGCGGTGACCGACGTGCTGGACACCGGCCTGCTGCTGGCGGGACGCGCGTTCGGTTCGGCGCAGGCCGGTGCGGCCGATGCGAGGCTGGTGCTCGCCGAGCGGACCGAACCGCTCACCTCGGCGTCGACCACCTGCCCGGTCATCGACGAGCGCGGGCGCACCCACTGGACCCGGCGGCGCGGTTCCTGCTGCTTCTACTACGCGCTCTCCGGCGTCGAGCATCCCTGCGCCACCTGCCCGCGGGTGGACGACGCCGAGCGCCGCAGACTGCTCGGCGGCATCGAACCTGCCTGATCTTTTTCGCGGACACCGCGAAAGCCGTATCTTCAACGATCGTGCCTGGGACCGAGATCACGGTGATCGCCGTCGCGGTGCCGGTCTGCCTCGGCGTGGTCGTGCTGTTCGCGGCCCGGGCCCGGCGGCGGCGCCGCCGTGCACCGGCGTCCGCTGCCCGGACCAGCGAGTTGGAGAGCCGGCCGCTGCCCGCGGTGGTGGTGAATCCGAGCAAGTTCGACGACCTGGCCGTGGTGCACGCGCAGATCACCAGGGTGTGCACCGAGCTGGGCTGGTCCGAGCCGCTCTGGCTGGAGACCACGGTCGCCGACCCCGGCGTCGGCCAGGCCAGGACCGCGCTGGCGGCGGGTGCCGACGTGGTGCTGGCCTGCGGAGGCGACGGCACGATCCGCTGCGTCGCGCAGGTTCTCGCCGGCTCGGGCACCGCGATGGGTGTGCTGCCCGCGGGCACCGGGAACCTGCTGGCCCGCAATCTCGCCATGCAGCTCGACGACACCGCACAGGCCACCCGGATCGCGCTCGCCGGGCACGACCGCAGGGTCGACGTGGGCCGGGTGACGATCGACGACACGGGGCAGGAGCACGTCTTCCTGGTGATGGCGGGCATGGGGTTCGACGCCGCGATCATGGCCGGTGCGCACGCGGACCTGAAGGCCAGGGTCGGCTCGCTGGCCTACTTCATCTCCGGCGTCCGGGCGCTCAAGGGCGAGCAGATCAGGCTGGCGCTGAGCGTGGACGGACGACCTGAGCTGCGCCGCCGGGTGCGCACCGTGGTGGTCGGCAACTGCGGCAAGCTGCTCGCGGGCCTGGTGCTGATGCCCGCCGCGAGGATGGACGACGGGCTGCTCGACGTGATCACCATCGCGCCGAAGGGGATCGTCGGCTGGCTCGCGGTGACCGCCAGGGTGCTGTCCCGGCGCCGCACCGGCCACCCGATCGTCGAGCACTGGCAGGCGGGCACCGTCACGGTCGCCGCGGAGGGCCCGGCCCAGGTGCAGCTCGACGGCGACCCGATCGGCGCGGCGCAGGTGATGCGGATGCGCATCGACGAAGGCGCCCTGCTGATCCGGGTGCCCGCGCCGGCACTCTGACCCGCGCTCCGCGGACGGTCAGGCGCGGTGGCGCCGGCCGACCGGGACGACCAGCGGGGTACCGGACACCGGGTCGCTGATCACCTTCGCGTCGAGGTCGAACACCTCGAGCAGCAGCTCCTCGGTGAGCACCTGCGCGGGGGTGCCCTGCGCGACGATCCGGCCGCGGGACAACGCCACCAGACTGCCCGCGTAGCGGGCGGCCAGGTTCAGGTCGTGCAGCACCATCACCACGGTGCGGCCCGCCTCGGCGTGCAGACGCTCCACCAGGTCCAGCACGTCCACCTGATGCGCCAGGTCGAGGAAGGTGGTCGGCTCGTCGAGCAGCAACAGGTCGGTGCCCTGCGCGAGTGCCATGGAGATCCAGGCCCGCTGCCGCTGACCGCCGGAGAGCTCGTCGACCGGCCGCTGCGCCAGGTCGAGCATGCCGGTCCAGCTCAGCGCCTCGGCCACGGCGGCCTCGTCGTCCGCGGACCACTGCCGGTACCAGGCCTGGTGCGGGTGGCGTCCGCGAGCCACCAGGTCGCCCACCGACAGACCTTCCGGAGCCGTGGGCGCCTGCGGCAACAGCCCCAGGACCTTGGCCACCTCGCGGGTCGGCATCCGGTCGATCCGCCTGCCGTCGAGCACCACCTGACCCGCCGACGGACGCAGCAGCCTGCCCAGCGCGCGCAGCAGGGTGGACTTGCCGCTGCCGTTGGGGCCGATCACCGCGGTGATCGTGTTGTCCAGTACGTCGAGGTCGAGCGCGTCGATCACCACCCGCTCGCCGTAACCGAGCCGCAGCGACTCGGCGCGCAGCCGGGCGCGCCCCGCGCCGGAGGTCGTCATGCGGTGCGCTCCCTGCGTCGCCGGGCGATGAGAAACAACAGATAGGGGGCGCCGAGCACGGCGGTGACGATGCCGACCGGCAGGCCCGCGGTGCCGAATGCGGTGCGGGCCAGCAGGTCGGCGAGTACCACCAGGGCGGCGCCGAGGATCGCGGAGACCAGCAGCGGCGGACTGGCGCAGCGGGCCAGGCGCATCGCGATCTGCGGGGTGACCAGCCCGACGAACGCGATCGGTCCCGCGCCCGCGGTGGCCACCGCGGCCAGCCCGACGGCGACCAGCAACAGCACGGCCCGCGTCGCGTCGGCCCTGACGCCGAGACCGAGCGCGGTGTCGTCCGAGAGCTGCAGCGCGCCCAGCACGAAGGCCAGCAGCAGCGCGGCGGGCAACAGCACCAGCAGCGCGAGGCCCACCGGCAGCACGTGTTCCCAGCCGCGGCCCGCCAGGCTGCCGTTCAGCCACACCATGGCCCGTGCGGTGTCGGTGACGTCGCCGAGAACCAGCAGCCAGGAGATCGTGGCGAGCAGCACGGCGTGCACCCCGATGCCGATCAGCACGAACCGATAGCCCTGGATGCCCCGCCGCCAAGCCAGCAGGTAGATGAGCCCGGCGGTGAGCAACCCGCCCACCAGTGCGGCCACCGGAACACCGACCTGTGCCAGCGGTCCGCTGATCGCGCCGTAGCTGCCGCCCAGTACCACGACGGCGACCGCAGCAGCGGCGGCCCCGGTGGTGATGCCCAGAAAGTCCGGGCTGGCCAGCGGGTTGCGGGACACGGCCTGGGTGACGCCCCGGCCACCGCGAGGGCGGCGCCGACCAGTGCACCGGTGAGCGCCCGGGGCGCTCTCAGGTCGAGCACGACGAAGCGAGCGGCGTGCTCGCCCCCGCCGACGAGCACCTGCAGCACCTCGCCGACCCCGAGCGGGTAGTCGCCCCGGCCGATGTCCAGCGCGACCGCCAGCACGAGCACCGCCAGCCCGCCCAGCGCCACCAGCAGCGGACGCGGCCGCCACACTCCGGAGAACGGCCCGAGCCGCAGCGGGACCCGGCCGGGAACCCGATCCGGGCGGCGCACCTGTTGCGTCGCGCTCACAGGCTCACCAGCTTGCGCCTGCGCACCAGCAGGACGAAGAACGGCGCCCCCACGAAGGCCAGCACGATGCCGACGGCGAGCTCGCCGGGCGCGGCGACCACCCGGCCTACCACGTCGGCGACCAGCAGCACGATCGCACCGAGCAACGCCGAACACGGCAGCGACCAGCGGTAGTCCGGACCGGTCAGGGCGCGAGCCAGGTGCGGCACCATCAGGCCCAGGAAGGTGATCGGCCCGCAGGCCGCCACCGCGGAGCCGGCCAGCAGGGTGACCGCGGCAGCACCGAGGAGCCGGGTGAGCCAGACCGGCTGGCCGAGGGCGCGGGCCACGTCCTCGCCCAGGGACAGCGCGTTGAGCCCGGGAGCGCTCGCCACGGCCAGCACGGCGCCCGCCGCCACGAACCACACCACCTGGCCGATGATCGCCGGGTCCCGCCCGGCGAGCGCGCCGACCGACCAGAACCGGTAGGACTCCAGCGTCTGCTGGTCCAGCAGCACGACCGCGTTGGTCATCGCCAGCAGCAGGAAGGTCACCGCGGTGCCGGCCAGCGCCAGCGCCATCGGGGTGGGCTCGCCACGGCCACCGCTGCCCGAGGCGCCGAGTGCGAACACCGCCAGGCTCGCCACCAGCGCGCCCGCGAAGGCGAACCACACGTACCCGAGCAGGCTGGAGACGCCGAGGCCGTAGATGGCGAGCACGACCGCGAAGGCGGCGCCCGCGTTCACGCCGAGGATGCCGGGTTCGGCGAGCGGGTTGCGGGTGTGGCCCTGCATGAGCGCACCGGCGAGCCCGAGTGCCACCCCGACCAGCCCGCCGAGCACGGTGCGGGGCAGCCGCAGCGAGCGCACCACGATGTCGTCCGCCGTGCCGGTGGGCGCGGCCAGCGCATGCCACACCGCGCCGGGAGAGACCGCCTTCGCCCCGATCGCGATGCTGAGCGCACAGCAGCACAGCAGCACAGCGACGAGACCGGACACCACGAACGCTCCGCGGCGTCGGGTGCGAGGCAGCCGCGCTGCCGTCCCCGGCCCGGTGGTGGCACGTGCCGCGGTCGTCACGCTGTGCCCCCTCTTCACTCCATACGGCTACCCCGAGCAGGTTAGGTGAGCTTAGGGTTGATCAGGCAAGCCTAAGCAAACAAATTCGGTCGGGGAACCGGAGGAGGGTCTCGATGCGACAGGAACAGGGCAGGCGACGGCGGCGCATCACCGCCAGGACGGCGACGACCGGGCTGGCGATGGGGCTGGCCGCGACGCTGGCGCTGGCGGCCTGCGGCGGTGGCAGTGGCAGTGGCGGCGGTGGGGCACAGTCCCCGGCGGGCGCGGCAGGCGGCGCCTTCCCGCGCACCGTCACCCATGCGATGGGCACGACCGAGATCCCGGCGGCCCCGAAGCGGATCGTGGCGCTGGACTCCACCTTCGTCGACGCGGCCTTCACCCTTGACACCCCGATCGTCGGGTTCACCACCACCGGCGCGGGCAGCGACACCCTGCCCGCCTACCTCGGTGCGCAGCGGCAGACCCTCGACGCTCAGGCGAAGGCCGTCGGATCGCTCTCCGAGCCGAACCTGGAGGCGATCGCCGCCCTGCATCCGGACCTGATCGTCTCCGCCAAGGTCAGGCACGAGCAGATCTACGACCAGCTCGCCGGGATCGCGCCCACGGTGTTCAGCCAGACCACCGGCGCCACCTGGAAGGACAACCTCCGGCTGCTCGCCAAGGCGGTCGGCAAGGAGGACCTCGCCGAGCGGAAGATCACCGAATACGAGCACCGGGCCACGGTGGTGGGCGACGAGATCCGCCGCGCCGTCGGCCACAACCCCACGGTGTCGGTGGTGCGCTTCGTCGGGGGCGGGCCGGCCCGGCTGTACTACCGGTCCTCGTTCGTCGGGATCGTGCTCGACGATGCCGGGCTGGCGCGGCCGAAATCGCAGGACGTCTCGGACCCGAACAAGATCGCTGCGGAGATCAGCGAGGAGAAGATCGCCGACGCCGACGCCGACCACATCTTCGTCACGACCTACGCCGATCCCTCGGGTGCCGGTGCCGCTGATGCAGATCGATTCCGCGCGAACCCGCTATGGGGACAGTTGCACGGAAAGATTCATGAAGTGAGCGACACGACATGGATGACGGCAGTCGGATTGCAAGGTGCCCAGGTGATCCTGGATGACCTTGCCAAGGCGTTCGGAGTCGATCCCGCGCGTCAGAAGTAGATCGACCGGGCCCACCGGTGCCGCCCGAACACTAAGCAGCCGCGGACGGCACAGGTGGGTCCAGGATCAGTTTCCCTTGTGATAGGCGTCGAGGACCTCAGCAGGGATACGGCCACGGTCTGAAACGTTGTAGCCGTTCTTGCGAGCCCACTCGCGGATGGCCGCGTTCTGTTCGCGATCCACCGATGCCCGGCCGCCACCCGCCGACCGACGCGCGGGCGCCGAACCCCTACGGCGTCCGCCTGCCTTACGAGCGTTGGAGACGAAGTCGGCAAGCGAGTCGCGCAGCTTCCCTGCGTTGCCCGACGACAGATCAATCTCGTAAGACACACCGTCAATACCAAACTCGACGGTCTCTTCTGCTGTGCCTCCGTCGAGGTCATCGACCAAGGTCACTGTGACCTTCTGCGCCATGCGCGTCGTCCTCCCTGGGACTTGTGGTGGACGGAGCCATCGACGACTCCACAACGACAACAGGAAGGTTAGCCTATTTGTCTTGGGATTGCGCAATCGACCCGCCGGTCGGATAGCCTCATTCCGGCCGGACGAGGGGGAACAGGATGGTCTCGCGGATACCCGAACCGGTGAGCGCCATGAGCAACCGGTCGATACCCATTCCCATGCCGCCGCTCGGCGGCATTCCGTACTCCATCGCACGCAGGAAGTCGTCGTCCAGCGGCATGGCCTCGTCGTCGCCGGCCGCGGCGAGCTTGACCTGAGCCTCGAAACGCTCCCGCTGCACGACCGGGTCGACCAGCTCCGAGTAGGCGGTGGCGGACTCGACGGACCTGATGTAGAGGTCCCATTTCTCCACCACGCCGTCGATGCTGCGGTGTGCCCTGGTCAGCGGCGAGGTGTCCACCGGGAAGTCCTTGACGAAGGTCGGGGCGTGCAGGCCGGGCACCACCAGGTGCTCGAACAGCTCCTCGACCAGCTTGCCGGTCAGCCACCCGGGGGCCACTTCCAGACCCACCCGTTCCGCGTGCCGGATCAGTTCATCCCGCGGGGTCGCCGGAGTGATCTCCTCGCCGAGTGCGTCGGAGACAGCCCCGTACAGGCTCATCTGTCCCCATTCACCACCGATGTCGTACTCGGTGTCATCGGCGAGTCGCACCGTTGTGGAGCCGAACACATCGAGTGCCACTGTCTGGTAGAGCCAGCGGGTCAGCTCTGCCATCCCCGAGTAGTCGGTGTAGGCCTGGTAGGCCTCGAGCATCGTGAACTCCGGTGAGTGCGTCGAGTCCGCTCCCTCGTTCCGGAACACGCGGTTGAGCTCGAAGACGCGCTCCATCCCGCCGACTACACAGCGCTTCAGGTACAGCTCGGGGGCGATGCGCAGGTAGAGGTCCGTGTCGAGTGCGTTCGAGTGCATCACGAAGGGTCGTGCGGCGGCCCCACCATGCACCATCTGCAACATTGGCGTCTCGACCTCGATGAAGTCGCGAGAATGCAATGCCGCACGAAGCGATCGCACTGCGTCAGCACGCACCCGCGCGCTACGACGAGCGGTATCGCGAACGATAAGATCAACATATCGCTGACGGACTCGCGTTTCCTCGGCCAGTTCCTTGTGCGCCACTGGAAGGGGACGCAGCGCCTTGGCGGCCAGCTGCCATTCACGGGCCCGCACCGACAGCTCTCCGCGGCGTGAGGTGGCGACCTCTCCGACGACGGAAACGTGATCCCCGAGATCGACTTCGGCCTTCCACGCGGCGAGCCGTTCGGCGCCCACTTCCGCGAGGCTAAGCATGACCTGCAGCTCGGTGCCGTCACCTTCCCGAAGCGTGGCGAAACACAGTTTGCCGGTGTTTCGAAGGAACATGACCCGGCCCGTTACCGCGACGTGCTCACCGGTAACGGTGTCGGCGGGCAGATCGGAGTGCGCTTCCCGGATCTCACGCAGCGTATGGGTGCGCGGCACCTCGACGGGATAGGCCTGCAGCCCGGCGGCCAGCATCCGCTCGCGCTTCTGTCTGCGCACCCGCATCTGCTCAGGGAGGTCATCGGCGGCGGGCGACGGCTCGGTTGTCACGCCGGACAACTTAGTGATCCGGGTTTGGTGATCGCCGCGCCGGTACCTTCGGGTGCCGTGGACGACCTGCAGGCACGGCGAGCCGCATCCTTCGGCGACGCCGCCGCGGCGTATGCCCGGCACCGGCCCGGCTATCCGCAGGACGCGGTCGCCTGGGCGCTGACATCGGGGCCCGCCGCGACCGCATCCGACGAGTCCCGGCGGGTGCTGGACCTGGCCGCGGGCACCGGGAAGCTCACCGAGGTGGTGCTGCGCTGCGCGGTGCCCGCGAACCGGCTGCTCGCGGTCGAGCCGGACGCCCAGATGCGCGCGGAACTGGGCCGCCTGTTGCCTGACGTGGAGCTCCGCGCCGGGTCGGCGGAACGGATTCCGGCCGCGGACGGGGCGTTCGACACGGTGCTCGTCGCACAGGCGTTCCACTGGTTCGAGCCCGACCGGGCGCTGACCGAGATCGCCAGGGTGCTGCGACCCGGCGGCGTGCTCGCCGTGACGGGCAATGCCCCGGACGACTCGGTGGAGTGGGTGAGCGCGCTGCTGAACACCAGCGAGCAGGAGCGATCGGTGCGCGGACCGGGCCGGGGGTTCTCCGAGGTGCCCGCGCACCCGGCCTTCGGCAGCCAGGAGCGGCGGCGGTTCCCGTGGCGCTGGCCGCGCACCGTGGACAGCTGGCTGCAGACCGTGCGAACCCACTCCTGGGCGCTGGTCAGCTCGGACGAGGATCGCGAAGCGGGGCTCGCGGCGATCCGGACGTTCCTGGAGCGCAATCCCGCCACCCGCGGCGGCTCCTTCGAACTGCCCTGGCAGACCGTGGTGGTGCGGCTGCTGCGGCTGGCCTGACCCGCGGCGCTGTCAGCGCGGTCAGCGGATGTTGCGTTCGAAGACCATGCGCAGGCCGAACAGGGTGAGGTCCGGCGCGTGGTGAGTGATGGTCCGCGACTCGGTGATGAGCAGCGGGGCGAGCCCGCCGGTGGCCACCACGGGCACGTCCTGCGCGGCGTCCGGCGACAGCTCCGCCGCGATCCGCCGGACCAGGCCGTCGACCTGGCCCGCGAATCCGTACAGCAGCCCGGACTGCAGTGCTTCCACGGTGCTCTTGCCGATCACCGACCGGGGCCGGACCAGCTGCACCTTCACCAGCTGGGCGGCCCGCGCGGCCAGCGCGTCGACCGAGATCTCGATACCCGGCGCCAGCGCGCCGCCGAGGAACTCGCCGCGGGCACTCACCACGTCGAAGTTGGTGGAGGTGCCGAAGTCCACCACGATCGCCGGTCCGCCGTAGATCGTGTAGGCGGCCAGCGTGTTGACGATCCGGTCGGCGCCGACCTCACGCGGGTTGTCGTAGAGCAGTGGCACGCCGGTGCGCACCCCCGGCTCCACGATCACCCGGGGCAGCTGCGGCCAGTACCGGTCCAGCATCACCCGCAGTTCGCGCAGCACGGCGGGCACAGTGGACAGTGCCGCGATGCCGGTGATCTTCTCCGCGTAGTCGCCGAGCAGTCCCCGTACGGTCAGCGCCATCTCGTCGGCGGTCATCCGGGCGTCGGTGCGCATCCGCCAGTCACGTACCAGGGTGGCACCCTCCCCGGTTCCGTCGAACAGCCCGAGGACGATGTTGGTGTTGCCGATGTCGACGGCGAGCAGCACAGCGCTCCTCAGGCGTCGGCTTGGATGAGCGCATCCAGCCGGGCCGCGTCGGCGGTCTCGACGGCGGCGTCCTCCTGGTCGGCGGCCGATCCGCCGGCGGCGCCCGGCGCCGAGGAGCCGCTCAGCAGGCCGCTGCCCGCCGGAGCGTGCGCCGGATCGCTGCCCTGCTCGACGATGCGGTTGTCCGCGTCGACGAACACCACCCTCGGCTGGTAGCGCCGGGCCTCGGCGTCCTCCATCGTCCCGTAGGAGATGAGGATGACCAGGTCGCCGGGCGCGACCAGGTGCGCCGCGGCGCCGTTGATGCCCACCACGCCGCTGCCGCGGGCGCCGGGGATGACGTAGGTCTCCAGCCGGGCGCCGTTGGTGACGTCCACGATCGCCACCCGCTCGCCCGCCAGCAGGTCGGCCGCCGCCATGAGGTCCTCGTCGACGGTCACCGACCCTACGTAGTGCAGGTCGCACTGGGTGACGGTGGCTCGGTGGATCTTGGACTTCAGCATGGTGCGGAACATCGCGAACCTCCTCGTACGCCCGATCCCTGCGTCGGAACTCCTCCGCCGGTCGACGACGAGCCCGTTGCGGGTGTGCTGTCGCCACCGTGCAGGTACAGGCCGACGTTGTCGATCAATCGGGTGGCCCCCACGGTGGCTGCCACCAGCAGCCGGGCCTCCCCGTGTTGCGGTGCGGGACCGAGCCCTCGGCCGCGCAGTGCCAGGTAGTCCGGCACGACCTCGGGAGCGGCCCGCAGGACCTCGCCGGCCGCGGCGAGCACCGCGTCCGCGCCGTGGCGGGCGGCGAGCGAGCCGGCCGCCAGCGCGGCGGACAGCGCGACGGCCGCGGCCCGCTGGTCGGCGTCCAGGTAGGCGTTGCGCGAGGACAGCGCGAGGCCGTCGGCTTCCCGCACGGTCGGCACGCCGGCCACCTCCACGCCCAGATGCAGGTCCGCCACCATCCGGTGGATCAGGACGAGTTGCTGGTAGTCCTTCTCCCCGAACAACGCGCGATCCGGTCCGACGATGCCGAAGAGCTTGGCAACCACGGTGAGCACCCCGGCGAAATGACCCGGCCTGCTGGCCCCTTCCAGCTCCGCGCCCAGCGGGCCCGGCTGCACGACGGTGTCGGCGCCGGGCGGGTACATGGCCGCCACGGTGGGCGCGAAGACCAGCTCCACCCCCTCCTGCCGGCACATCTCCAGATCGGACTCGAAACTGCGGGGGTAGCGGTCCAGGTCCTCGCCCGGCCCGAACTGCAGCGGGTTGACGAAGATCGACACCACGGTGACCGCGTCCGGTGTGCGGCGGGCGGCCCGCAGCAGCTCGCGGTGCCCCGAGTGCAGCGCCCCCATGGTCGGCACCAGGACCACGGGACGGCCGGTCCGCCGCAGGACGCGGGTCACCCGGGACAGCTCCGCGGGGTCCTCGTGCACGATGAGCCCACCGGCGGCGAAACCGGTCACGAGCCCTCCTCCAGTGTCTTGTGGATCTCCGCCGCGGCCGCCGGACCCAGCAGGCCCGCGCCCTGCGCCCGTCGCGCGGTGCGGGCGGCCTGCGCACGGTACGGGTCGAGCAGATGCGGGGCGGACTCGGCGAGCACTCTCAGGTGCATCCGCACGGTGTCCACGTCGCCGCGGGCCACCGGCCCGGTCAGCGCCCGGTCGCCGTGGCGCAGCGCGTTGTCCAGTGCCGCTTCCAGCAGCGGGCCCATGAGCCGCTCCGCGGGCACCACGCCGGCCTGCTCCAACGCCTCGACGGCGTCGCGCACCAGGGTGGCCAGATGGTTCGCCCCGTGCGCCAGCGCGGCGTGGTAGAGCGGCCGCGCCGCGGAGGGCACCCGCACCGGTTCGGCGCCCATCTCCAGTACCAGCGCCTCGCCGACGTTCCAGCCGGTCTCGTCGGCCACCGTGACGCCGACACACGCGGTGCGCAGCCGGGCGAAGTCCTCGGAGCGGCCGGTGAAGGTCATCGCGGGATGCAGCGCCAGCGGGAGCACGCCCGCCTCGACCGCGGGCTGGAGCACCTCGACGCCGCGGGCACCACAGGTGTGCACCACGATCTGGCCCGCGCGGAAGGCGCCGGTCGCGGCCAGCCCGTTGACCAGGCCGGGCAGTACGTCGTCCGGGACGGCGAGCAGCACGAGATCAGATCGGCGCACCACGTCGTCGGGAGGCAGCACGGGGGCGTCGGGCAGCAGGTCCTCGGCGCGGCGGCGCGATGCACCGGACACCGCGCTCAGCCCGACCACCACGTGCCCGGCCCCGGACAGGGCGGCACCGAGTACCGTCCCCACGCGTCCTGCGGACACCACGCCTACGGCCAGCCGTGCGGGGCGATCCGCCACGTCCCTCAAGGCGGGCTCCCCGGGCCGCGGCATCGTCGCCATCGCCGTTCCTCCAGCCGTTCCAGTCCCGCCATGCGGCCGGGTACCGGACTTCCGTGGGCGAAGGCTAACGCCGCGGCTGTCCCCACGTCGCTCCGGGTGAGCAGCTTCACCTCACTCGCCCTCCATTCGGGGGCGCCGCGGCCACGCCCGGTTCAGCCGGCGGGCCTCGCTCCGGGCGGCCGCGGCGGCGGGTGCGGGGCGACGTAGCGGGACGGCTGGCCGGGCGGCTGGGGCAGCGCGACGCCCTCGGCCGGGGTGGGCGGCAGCACCGGCGGCGCCTGCCAGTCCGGCGGTGGGCGCCGCCAGGCCGAGCCGAGGGCCTGCGGGGCGCGTACCGCCCGCTCCCTGGCTTCCGTCAGCGCGGCGAGCGCCTCCTGGTGCCACCGGCCCGCCTCCCGGCCGACCGTGCCGCGTGCCATGCGGTCCCGGAGGAAGGCGAGTTCGGTGACCGCGTTCTGGTAGGCGTGCACCGCGTCGGCCGCCTGGTCGCCCGCGCGACGGCGGACCGCGGAGCGCCAGCCGCGCCGCCCGGCCAGGCTGGCCAGCAGCGGCACCTCGCTGGGCGCGATCCAGCCCGCGTTGGCGAAACCGGGCAGCTGCGCGGCGACCACGCGCTGTTCTCTGCGTCGCTGCCACACCACGAGCGCGATGAGCCCGGCGAACAGCGGCACCATGATCGCGATGTAGACCACGGGGAGCAGCCCGAGGCCCGCGGAGGCGTTCCACAGCGCGTGCAGCGACACCGCAGCGGCGTAGCCGAGGATCGGCAGCACCAGGACCGCGG
>DASXOL010000196.1:0-11066 GCA_036494295.1 Pseudonocardiaceae bacterium | reverse complement strand
CCATCGCCGAGACGATGCCCAGCGCGCGGATCAGTTCGAGATGGGTGCTGTCCTCCGCGGCTTCGACCAGCATTTCGTCCGGTACGTCGCTGAGCAGCTGGGGTCGGCCGCTGCGGATCACCTCCGCCACCCCGCTCGACTCGTTGCCCTCCCGCGGCGGGTAGCGGTGGGTGAGCTCCTCGACGAAGGCGATCTTCCCCGGGTCGTCGTGCGCGTAGGCGATCTGCTCGACCTGGCCGTCGCGCAGCACGTGCACCGCGCACCAGTCCGCGATCCGCGGCACCGCGAGCTTGGTCAGCCGCTGCAGGCGCTGATCCTGGGACTGCGGCGCGTCCAGCGCCAGGCTGGCCTCGGCGAGCACCGCCACCCGGTCGCGCTGCCGTTCGGCCGCGGCGCGGGCCTGTTGCTCCGCGACGTAGAGCCGGGCCCGGTCCAGCGCCTGCGCGCTCTGGCCGGCCAGCGCCAGCAGGAACGTGCGATCGTCGGCGCCGAACGTGCGGGGGCTGGGGAAGTTGAATCCCAACGTGCCCACCACGGCGCCCTCGACGATCAGCGGCAGGCAGGCCGCGGCCGCATAGCCGCCCTCGCGGTGCACCGGTGCGATCCGTGGGTAGCGCTCCGCCACGTCGTCGGGGGTCTCCAGCCAGATCGGTATGCCCTTCAGCGCCGCGTCGGTGGACGGCGTGCCCGCGTGCAGGGGGAGGTCCCGGTAGGCATCCAGCGTGTCCGGCGCCCAGCCGGAGGCGTGCACCAGTTCCAGCCGATCGCCCACCCGCAGGTACAGCACCGCCGACGGGCACCCGAGCAGTTCGACGCCCTCGGAGACCACCACCTCGGCGATGGCGGGCGGGGACAGCGCACCGGACAGCGCCGCGGTGGCCTTGAGCAGACCCGCGGTGTTCGCCACCGCGCGGTCGGCCGTCCTGCGCGCGCGGCGTTCGGAGGCGTACAGCTCCGCGGTGTCCAGCGCCAGGCCGGCCCGCAGTGCCAGGCCCTCGATGAGCGCCAGGTCCTGCTCGGTGTAGTGGTCCGGCTCGCGGGAGGAGACCGACACCGTGCCCAGCGTCCGGCCGCGAGCCACGATGGGCACCACGATCCCGGAGGCCAGTCCCAGCTGTTCCCACAGCTCCTGCTGTCCGCGGCTCGCGATGGACCAGGGGTCCTTGCCGACCAGGTAGCGCAGCATCATGGGCCCGCCGGTGGCGAGGACCTGCTGGTTCGGCGAGTCCGCGAGCGGCAGCATCCGCTTGAGCTGCTCGGTGGCCGCGGTCATCGCGGGGTCCCGGTGCACGACCGCGGCGCGGACCAGCGAACCGTCCGGCTGCACGAGGTTGATCACGCACAGGTCGCCGAGGTCGCGGACGGCGAGCTGGGCCACCTGGTCCAGCGCGTCCCGCTGCTCCAGCGACGCCTCCAGCAGGGCGGGCCCGGCCTCGGCGAGCAGGCCGAGTCTGCGCCCGGCCAGTTCCTGGTCGGTCACGTCCTGAGCGCACACCAGCAGCCTGCGGGCACCGTCCGTGCAGGGCAGCGGCTCGCAGCGGAGGTGGACGATGCGGTCCCCGCCGGGCTGGTCGCCGCGGCGCGGGACGCTCAGCCCCGCCTCGGCGCTCTCCGCGTTCTCGGCGAACACCCGATCGAGCAGCGCAACCAGCTGACGGTGCCAGGGCGCGGTACCTGCCGCCCGCATCGGCTGACCCAGCACCGCCGCGGCGCGGTCCGCGGGGACGAGGAGCGCGGCGGCGGCGGGGTTCAGCAGTTCGACGATGTGCTCGGGACCTCTGGTGATCCCCACGGCCACCGGGGCGCGGGCGATCGCCTCGCGCAGGTCCGCTCCGATATCGGAGAGCGGCTCCTGCCGAGCAGACCCGGGCCCGTGCGATGACACCGCATGAGCGTATCCAGACGGTGCGCGACCTGGCGCACCCATCTGCACCGGAAACGGGATCTTCGAGGAATCCTGCGGCTGCGGAAGCGAAATCCCCTCAGGTATTGATGCTGAGGTCGGCGCGAATGCGCCGGGCGAGGCTCTGGTCGACGAGCAGCCGGTCCACCAATGCGCGCATCACGTCCTGGCCGGTTACCCGCTTCGCGCCGATCTCCTCCGCGGTCTTGGCGCACCATTCGTTGAGTTTGGCGTGGCAGGCGGGAGAGAGGTCGACGCTGCGGCGAATCGGCTTGGTGCGCGTGGATTCGGCCAGCTGCACCCGTCCGGCGTCTGCGCTGCGGTGTTGCGCGGCGGATCGGGCACCGGATTCGTGGCGGCGAATGGCTGGTCGGGCCTGGTGGGTGACCCGTTCGGCACGATCGGTCATCGGTCGGTCTCCTTCTCGCCGAACGCCCGTCGTTTCGTTACTCGGCGGCTTCCGTCCTTTTCGGCGACGTCCGTCGCTTCACCGACAAATCGCGCACGCAGACGACGACGGCGCCACGAGTCAGGGTGCCGCAACCCGGAGTGGTCCGCTCGACGTCAGGCTCCGGACCGGGTGGCTCACCCTTCGGTAAGGACATACGTACCCGAGTGGGCGGTGGTTCGCCGGCGCCAGGTCGGGCACTGAGCGTGCGCGTCACGTTCAGCGTGTCGCTCGGCACACGGTGACATCGCCGATGCGAACGCGACCGGGCTCTCGGCGGAATCGGGGTGGCAGGCGGCCCACGTCCGCAGAGCCTCTACGCAGGGGCGTCGCACGATGCTCTTGACGGGTGAAGTGCCCTCGCACAAGACAACTCATCCGGCCCAGCGGTCGCTTCGCTCACTGTGCGTGGTCAATCGCGCATGGCGAGTACAACGCGTAGGTTCTCGCTGGCTCGGCGGTGGAGAACGATGTTCACGGGCGTCGGGCAGGGCATCGCAGCCGCATCCCCGGGTGGGGATCGCCGTTGCCGTCTCCGTTGCCGAGGAAAGGGTCAGCGCACCTATGCACCCACCGGCCCAGCGCCGAATACCTGCCATGCCGATTCGGCATCTGCTGCTCGAATCGCGGTGTTGGTCCTGCGAAACCATGGTGACCCGGCTGGTTCATCCGCTGTTGCGGCGCAGCAACTCGTTGTCCTGGTCCTGTGCGGACTGCGAGGTGTCGTGGACGGGTGCGGGCCAGGACGCCGAGGCGGGGTGATCCGCTCGGGAACCGTCGATGCGTAGTCGCGAAACCGGGCGAATACGCCGACCGGATTGTGGCGTGGCAGTGCCGTCACCCGTCATCACCATGGGCTATAGCTCTCCGCTAACCCAGGTGTCAGGGTCGCCGTGGGCGCAGGTATGAAGGGTTCCGACGATCGTGTCGGGATCCCGGCGTCTGCCGTTCCCACCGCCCACGGCAAGGAGTGACCCGATGGACGAGCACGAACAGGCCTGCGACCAGCAGCCAGGACTGAGCCGCCGGACCATGGTGGCCGGCACCGGGCTGCTGGCGGTGGTCGCCGCGGCCGCGGCGTGCAGCAATGCGCAGAGCCCCGCCCCGGCTCCCGCCCCCCAGGCCCCGCCGCCTGCCGGTCCGCCCGCGCAGGCCGCGGCGGGTCAGCGGCTGGGCAGCGCCGGAGCCATCCCGGTGGGCGGCGGCACCGTGTTCCCGGACAAGAAGGTCGTGGTCACCCAGCCCACGCCCGGTTCGTACCAGGCGTTCTCGGCGATCTGCACGCACGAGGGCTGCACCGTGAACAAGGTCGTCGACGGCACCATCGACTGCCCCTGCCACGGCAGCAAGTTCGCGATCACCAACGGCGCGCCGGTGCACGGTCCCGCCACCAGGCCGTTGTCCTCGCGTCAGGTCAAGGTCGAGGGCGACTCGATCGTCCTGGCCTGAGACCTGACCCGCGACGACTGCCCGCCCGGTTCGCGCGGCTCACCGCCAGGACGGCAGCCAGAGCTCGGCGTTCCAGTGCGCCGGTGTGATCGAGTCGCCGCTGAAGATCGGCCAGAGCCAGGCGAAGTTGGCCACCACCAGGCCGACGTACAGCGAGACCAGGAGCAACCCGGTACCGCGGCGCTCCGGTCCTTCGCGAGCCTTGCCGAGCAGTTCGCCGAGTACCAGCGTCACCGCGATCACCAGGAACGGCGCCACCGGGGTCATGTAGAAGAAGAACATCTGGCGGTCGATCTTGATGAACCACGGGAGCCAGCCGGCGAGGTAGCCCACCAGCACGGCGGCGTAGCGCCAGTCCGGGGTGGTCACCGCCCGCCACAGTCCCCAGGTGAGCACCGGCAGGGAGATCCACCACAGCGCGGGCGTGCCGATCAGCATCACCGCGCTCACGCAGTCGCTGCGCCCGCAGCCCGGCGCGGCCGAGCCGGACTCGTAGTAGTAGAGCATCGGCCGCAGACCCATCGGCCAGCTCCACGGCTTGGACTCCCACGGATGGGGCTTGGCCGGAGTGACCAGCCCCTCGTGGAAGGCGAGCACCGCGCCGCTGTAGTACCACAGCGACCGCAGCGCATCCGGCACGAAGGAGAACGCGCCGCCGGTGCCGATCTGGGTGCCGACCACGTGCCGGTCGATGCCGGTCTCGCTGGAGAACCAGGCCCACCAGGTCGCGAGGTAGGTCGCCACCGGCACGACCAGCAAGGCCCACGTGACGGGCCCGCCGTCGCGAGCCAGCGCGCCCAGCCACGGCCTGCGCACGCCCGCGGTGCGCCGAGCGAACACGTCCCAGGCGATGCTCATCAGTGCGAACGCGACGACGTAGTAGATGCCGGACCACTTCGTGCCGCAGGCCAGCCCGAGCAGCACGCCCGCGCTGAACCGCCACCACCGCACCCCCATGCGGGGGCCGAGATCGGTGTCCCCGATGCGGGCCTCCCGCACCACTCTGGCCATCCGCTCGTACAGCTGGTCCCGGTCCACGACCAGGCAGCCGAAGGCGGCGAGGACGAACAGCGCGAGAAAGATGTCGAGCATGCCGACGCGGGACTGCACGTGACTCACCCCGTCGGCGATCAGCAGGACCCCGGCGATCCCGCCCAGCAGGGTGGACCGCGTCATCCGCCGCACGATGCGCACGATGAGCAGCACGCACAGGACCCCGGCGAGGGCGGCGGACACGCGCCAGCCCCAGCTGTCGTAACCGAACACCGCCTCGCCGAGCGCGATGAGCTGCTTGCCCACCGGTGGATGCACCACCAGCTCGTATGCCGCGTTGTCCTCCACCCCGCCGTTGCGCAGCATCTGCCAGGCCTGCGGGACGTAGTGCTTCTCGTCGAAGATCGGCGTGCCCTGATCGGTGGGGAAGCCCAGGTTCCACAGCCGCACGCACGCCGCGACCGCGGTCACCACCAGGGTCACCACCCAGCTGCGCGCGCGGTCGGTGAGCGGACGGGATGCCAACCGCTCCGCCAGGTCAACGGGCACCGCCGCCTGCGCCGGGCCGGGCAGGGGCTGGTCGCGGTTCGCCTCCCGAGCCGTCGTCACGGGGCGATCGTAGGCTCGGCGTCGTGAGCGCCACGCCGGACGCCGGTATGCGGGACGCCGACACCCCTGATCAGCCGCCTCCCGGTGCGGGGGTGCTGCTGCTGGCCGCCACCCCGTTGGGGGACTCCCGGGACGCCTCCGCCCGGCTCGTGGAGGCGCTCGGCTCGGCCGACGTGGTGGCGGCCGAGGACACCAGACGGTTGCGGGCGCTGGCCGCCGCGCTCGGCGTGCGGGTGAGCGGGCAGGTCGTCGCGCACTACGACGCGGTCGAGGCGGCCCGGACCCCGGCGCTGGTGGCGGCGGTACGGGCGGGCCGGACCGTGCTGCTGGTGACCGACGCCGGGATGCCCGCGGTGTCCGATCCCGGCTACCGGCTGGTGACGGCCTGCGTGCGGGCCGGGCTGCCGGTGAGCTGCCTGCCGGGGCCGTCCGCGGTCACCACCGCGCTGGCCGTGTCGGGACTGCCGCCGGAGCGGTTCTGCTTCGAGGGCTTCGCGCCGCGCAAGGCGGGCTTGCGGCGCCGCTGGCTCGCCGAGCTGGCCACCGAGCCGCGCACCTGCGTGTTCTTCGAGTCGCCGCACCGGCTCGCGGCGACCCTCGCCGACGCCGCGCAGGTGCTGGGCGCGGACCGGGCGGCCGCGGTGTGCCGCGAGCTCACCAAGCCCTACGAGGAGGTGCGCCGGGGCGGGCTCGGCGAGCTCGCGGACTGGGCGCGCGCCGGGGTGCGCGGCGAGATCACCGTGGTGCTGGCCGGCGCGCCGCCCACCGGCCCGCCCGATGTCGGCGACCTGCTCGGCGAGGTGACCGAGCGGATCGAGGCGGGCGAGCGCCTCAAGGACGCCGTCGCCGCGGTGGCCACCAGCCACGGCGTGGCCAAACGGGGCCTGTACGAGGCGGCCGTGCACCGGTCCGGCCGGTGAGGTCGGGCTCGGTCCGGCTAGGGGTCCGAGCGCAGCAGCGCCAGCAGCGGCGCGGCCTTGGTGCGGCACTCCGCCCACTCCGCGTCGGGGTCCGAGTCGGCGGTGATGCCCCCGCCGACGCCGAACCAGACCCGGTCGCGGTGGAACTCCACGGTCCGGATCGCCACGTTGAGCTCGGTCCCGGCCAGCGGCGAGGCCATGCCCACCGCGCCGCAGTACACCTCGCGGGGCGCCCGCTCCACCGCGCCGATCACCTGCAGTGCCCGGTGCTTGGGCGCGCCGGTGACCGAGGCGGGCGGGAACGTCGCCGCCAGCAGCGCGGCGTCGTCCGTGCCGTCCGGGAGCCGGCCCACCACGGTGGACACCAGGTGCCACACCCCTGGGTGGGGCTGCACGTCGAGCAGCTGCGTGACGGCCACCGTGCCGGTGCGGCACACCCGGCCGAGGTCGTTGCGCGTCATGTCCACGATCATCACGTTCTCCGCGACGTCCTTAACCGAGGCGCGCAGCGCGCCTGCGTTGCCCGCGTCGGCGGGCCCGGTGCGCGGCAGCGTCCCCTTGATCGGCGCGCTGCGCACCTCGGTGCCGTGCCGGGCGAGGAACAGCTCGGGCGACAGTGACGCCACCGCCCCCCACGGCCCGCTCACCAGCGCCGCGCGGCGCGGCCGCTGCCTGGCCACCCCCGCCGCGAACACCTCCACCGGGTCGCCGTCGAAGCGCGCCTCGAACCTGGTGCACACGTTGGCCTGGTAGATCTCGCCCGCGCCGATCTCCTCCTTGGCCAGCCGCACCGCCTTGCGGTACTCGTCGGGATCCGGTGACCGCCATTGGTCACAGCGCCAGCGAGAGTTGTCACCGCACCGGTGCGGGGCCGGCCTGCTCGCGTGGTGCCCGACGAGCCCGGCCAGCTCCTCGACCAGCGCCGGATCGGGCTCCGCGAGCGCCTCGAACCACCACTGGCCGGTCGCGTCGCGGCGCAGCACATGATCCGCCCAGCCGCACGCCGCGAGGGGCAGCCGCCGGGTCGCCGGCGGGGGATCGGCCAGCCCGTAGCCGAGATACCCGATCCACCCGCCGCCGACCGGGCCGTCGTGGCGGGCGGGCCCGGTGGCGGCGCGACCGGGCGGGAAGGCCCGGCCGGGCTCCACCGCGCGGATCCGGACCGCGGGCGCGATCACCGCCGAGGCGCCGAACCAGTCACCGACCAGCGCGGCGGGCGGCGCCAGGCCGCGGCGCCGCGATCGGTGCGCGAGCACCCGCAGCAGATCGTGCGCGTCGACGTCGCCGTCGAGCGGATAGGTCACGCTCATGCTCACCGCCTGCCGTCGACATCATCATGCGGAGGCGGGCACCGCGGCGGCTCGGCGGGGCCGCAGCAGGTAGTTCTCCACGTCGAAACGCCTGGTCAGCCAGCGAAATCTGGTGGTGAACCAGGGCCAGATGGTGGTGTTGCGCCCGGCGTGGTCCAGGAACCAGCTGCGGCAGCCCGGGGAGGTCCACACCGTGCCCGCGGTGCCGGCCCGGATCTCGCGCACGAACGCGTCCTGAACCTGCGGACACACCTCGACCGCGGCGAGGTGCTGGGCGCGCATCACCCGCAGCGCGTCCAGGACGTAGCGGACCTGGGCCTCGATCCCGAGCAACACCGAGTTGTGCGCCAGTGCCCCGTTCGGCCCGGTGAGCAGGAAGAGATTGGGGAAGCCCGCGACCGCGGTGCCCAGGTACGCCTGCGCGCCGTCCGCGCGCCACTCGTCGGCCAGCAGCCGCCCGCCGCGGCCGCGGACCCGCCGGGCCATCGGCATGTCGGCGACCTGGAAACCGGTGCCGAAGATGATGGTGTCGACGCAGCGCTCGGTGCCGTCGGCGGCGACCACCGAGCGTTCCCGCACCTCCCGCACCGCCCCCGCGACCAGCTCCACGTGCTCGCGGCGCAGTGTCGGATAGAAGGTGCTCGACCGCAGCACCCGCTTGCAGCCCATGGCATAACTCGGCTCCAGCGCGGCCCGCAGCGGCCGCTCGGGCACCTGCCGTCGCAGGTGCAGCCTGGCGAGCAGGCTCACCGCCCGCATCACGCGGGGCCGGGTGAAGCCGATGAGCGAGCACTCCCGGCCCCAGTACAGCGCGGTACGCACGGCCCGCTGCAGTGCGGGCAACGCCCGCAGCGCCCGGCGCTCGACGGCCCGGCGCGACCGGTTCTGCTGCGGCAGCACCCAGGCCGGGGTGCGCTGGAAGACGTGCAGCGCGCGGACCTGGTCGGCGATGGCGGGCACCAGTTGCACGGTGGAGGCGCCGGTGCCGACCACCGCGACCCTGGAGTCGGTGAGGTCGTGGGAGTGGTCCCAGTGCGCGGAGTGGAAGGCAGCGCCGGTGAACCGCTCGATGCCCGGCACCGGCGGCAGCGCGGGTTCGCTCAGCTGCCCGGCGGCCGACACCAGCACGGTCGCGGTGTAGCGGCCCCGGGAGGTCCGGATCGACCAGTGCCCGGCGCCGTCGTCCCACCGTGCTTCCAGCACCTCGTGGCCCAGCCGCAACCGGTCCGCCAGGCCGAAGCGCCGCGCGCAGTCACGCAGGTAGCGGAAGATCTCCTGCTGCGGCGAGAAGCTGCTCGTCCAGTCCGGGTTGGGGGCGAAGGAGAAGGAGTAGAGCGTGGAGGGCACGTCACAGGCACAGCCCGGATAGGTGTTGTCCCGCCAGACGCCGCCCACGTCCTCGCCGCGCTCCAGCACCACGAAGTCGTCGGTGCCCTCCTGGGCGAGCCGGATCGCCATGGCCAGTCCGGCGAAGCCGGCTCCGATGACCGCGACCGTGACATGCGGGATCGTGTCGCACTGTCCGGCGGCGACAGGGGATCCGGCGGGTGGGTGGTCCATCCGCTGCGCCCTCACCTCGGCTGCTCGGTCAGCGGCGAGCCGGGCGGCGCCGCCACAATGCCACCACGGTAGCCGGGCACACGTCCTATTTGCCCGCTGTCGGGATGATGACGTGGCTTACTTCCGCGCTCCCACGGCGCGCGGTGCACCCTTTCGGCTGTCGTCGATCCGGGGCGCCGAGATCCGGTCCGCGGGACCGGCCCGCGCCATGGCGGGCTACCTGGGCAGACGGGCCGGCCTGCGCTGATCCCCGCGGAATAAGTCGCTGGCCGCGGCCCATAGGCTGGAGTGATGAGCAGTCCCGTCCTGACCGCCGTGGCCTGGCCCTACGCCAACGGCCCCCGGCACATCGGCCACGTGTCCGGTTTCGGTGTCCCTTCCGACATCTTCTCCCGCTACCAGCGGATGATCGGCAAGCGGGTGCTGATGGTCTCGGGCACCGACGAGCACGGCACACCGATCCAGGTGCAGGCCGACCAGGAGGGCCTGATGCCCCGCGAGCTGGTGGACAAGTACCACCGGGTGATCGCAACCGACCTGCAGGGACTCGGCCTGTCCTACGACCTGTACACCCGCACCAGCACCGCCAACCACCATCGCGTGGTGCAGGACGTGTTCACCGCGCTGTACCGCAACGGCTACATCCTGGCGAAGACCGCGATGGGCGCGGTGAGCCCGTCCACCGGCCGCACCCTGCCCGACCGCTACATCGAGGGCACCTGCCCGATCTGCGGATACGACAGCGCGCGCGGCGACCAGTGTGACAACTGCGGCAACCAGCTCGACCCGGCCGACCTGATCAACCCGCGGTCCCGGATCAACGGGGAGACCCCGCGGTTCGTCGAGACCGAGCACCTGTTCCTGGACCTGCCCGCGTTCACCCGGGCGCTCGGGTCCTGGCTGGCCACCCGCACCGAGTGGCGGCCCAACGTGCTGAAGTTCTCCCTGAACCAGCTCGACGACCTGCGCCCCCGCCCGATCACGCGGGACCTGGACTGGGGCGTGCGGGTGCCGCTGGACGGCTGGCGCGACGCGGCGATGAAGCGGTTCTACGTCTGGTTCGACGCCTGCATGGGCTACCTGTCCGCTTCGGTGGAATGGGCGCAGCGCTCCGGCGATCCGGACGCGTGGCAGCAGTGGTGGTGCGACCCGGACGCGCAGTCGTTCTATTTCATGGGCAAGGACAACATCACCTTCCACACCCTGATCTGGCCCGCCACCCTGCTCGGGCAGAACGGCGCGGGGGACCGCGGCGGGGAGCCGGGTCCGTTCGGCATCCTGAACCTGCCGACCGAGATCGTCTCCAGCGAGTTCCTCACCATGAGCGGGTCGAAGTTCTCCACCTCGCGCGGCACGGTGATCTACGTCGGGGACTTCCTGCGCGAGTTCGGTGCGGACGCGCTGCGCTACTTCATCGCGGTGGCCGGCCCCGAGAACCAGGACACCGACTTCACCTGGGACGAGTTCGTCCGGCGGATCAACTTCGAGCTGGCCAACGAGTGGGGCAACCTGGTCAACCGCTCGATCTCGATGGCGCACAAGAACGTCGGCGCGGTGCCCACCCCGTCCACCCGCGAGCAGGCCGACGAGGAACTGCTGGCGACCTCGGCCGCCGCGTTCGACACGGTCGGATCCCTGTTGCAGCGCAACCGGTTCAAGGCCGCGATCAGCGAGGCGATGCGGGTGGTCGGCGCGGCGAACAAGTACCTCTCCGACCAGGAACCCTGGAAGCGCAAGGACGACCCGGCCCGGCGCGACACGATCCTGCACACCGCACTGCAGGTCGTCGCCGACGCCAACACGATGCTCACGCCGTTCCTGCCGCATGCCGCCCAGCGCGTGCACGAACTGCTCGGCGGCGCCGGGGTGTGGTC
>DASXOL010000195.1:0-10047 GCA_036494295.1 Pseudonocardiaceae bacterium | reverse complement strand
CGTGACAGACACTCAGGTCCTGGAATCCCCGTCGACGACGGACACCGACAAGGGTCCGGAGATGTTCCATTACGTGCGCAAGAACAAGATCGCCGAGAGCGCGGTGATGGGCACGCACGTGGTGGCGCTGTGCGGCGAGGTGTTCCCGGTGACCCGTTCTCCCAAGCCCGGCTCTCCGGTGTGCCCGGAGTGCAAGGAGATCTTCGAGTCGCTGCCCAAAGGCGGCGGCGACAGCTGACCACCGTGTTCTGACTCGGTCTGGAGGCAGCACGCGGTGAGGACCGCAGGTTCAGTCGGACCAGACCTGCGGTGGGCCGTCGTCGACCGGGGGCCGGGTGGCTTCCCAGTACCGGCGCCACGGCGCGATGTCGCGGCCGTCGGCTGGCTGGCCTGCCGCGGTGGTCGGGAGCACGCCGCGCGGGCTGGTCGGCAGCGCCAGGTCCCCTTCGGCCGCCGCCCGCAGTGCGCCGTACCAGCCCAGGTCGTCCTCGGCCCACAGGGTGGCCACCGCGCGCACCAGGCGGGTGCGGAACTCGGTGACGCTCTCCCCTTCGGCGACGTGCAGCGGGCGTCCGATCCGGACGGTGACCCGCGGCCGGCCCGAGCGCGGCCAGCGGCGTCCCCGGGGCATGGCGGCGAACGTGCCGCGCAGCGCGATCGGCACCGCGGGAATCCGCTTCATCACGCACAGCTGGGCGGCGCCGAGCTTGAAGGTGGTGAGCCAGCCGTCCATGGTGCGGCTGCCTTCCGGGTAGAGCAGCAGGCTCCAGCCGTCGTCGACCAGCTCGGCGGCCATGCCGCGGCCCTTGCCTGACGCCCGGCGGTTCACCGGGAAGGCGTTGAACAGCAGGGTGGTCGCCAGCGCGACGGTCCGGGAGTCGAAGAAGTAGTCGGCGGCCGCGCCGACCGCGAGCTTCTCGGTGATCCGCGGTGGCAGCGAGCCCAGGATCAGCGGCGTGTCCAGGTGACTGGAGTGGTTCGCGACGAAGATGGCGGGCCCGCGGACGCTCTCCAGGTACTCACGCCCCTGCACCACCGGCCGGGTCTGGCTCCAGGTGACCGGTTTGAGCACGCCGCGCTGCAGCGCGCTGCGCACCACCCCCGCCGCGGCGGTCCGCGCCCACGCGGTGGGGAACTCGTCGTCCTTCGCGGGCAGCTCCCAGCGCTGCGCCGAGCGCGGCACCCGCGAGCGGCCGCGCCAGTCCCGCCCGTGGCGCAGCAGCCGCAGCTCCTCGGCCAGTCCCCGGGTCCGGCGGCTCATGTCACGTCCGCCATCACCATCGGCGGCGCGTGCAGGTAGCTGATCTTCGGGTCGGATCCGACCGTGTCCCTGGCCAGCTCCAGCGCGTCGGCCAGGCTGGAGGCCGCGCGGAAGCCGAGCCGGGAGGTGGTCGACCGGTCGCCGCCGACGAAGATCACGTCGTCGAGGTGCTGCATCGCGTGTGCCCCCCAGTACCACATGTAGAACGGGTGCACGCCGTGGTAGGCGTAGCTGGTCCGGTACAGGTGGATGTACCACGGGTCGGTGGCGAACTGCTTCTCGTACTTGGTCTCCAGCATCACCGGGTCCGTGGTCTCGGCGAGCAGCTCGGAGTAGAAGTCGATGTAGCTGGGGTGGTGCACGGGGTGGAACTCGTGCGGCACCGGGTGGTAGAAGATCGCCACCCCGCCCTGGCGCACGATCGGCTTGCCCCGGTAGAGGTTGAAGAAGTAGCCCAGCCCGAGCGACATCACCAGGATCGGGTTCATGATCGAGTTGACGTTGTAGGGGCAGATGTAGGGCAGCCCGAAGATCGCCACGTCGGCCTGCCCGTCGACCTCGGTGAGCTGCTGGCGGTGCAGCGCGGCCAGGGTGTGCGGATGGACCTCGCTGGGCATCCCGGCCTGCACCCCGGTGACGCCGTAGGGTGCCTCGGTGGCCTGCCAGATCTTGTGCCGCAGCTTCGGCGTGGCCAGGTCGTTGCCGCGCTTGACCGCCAGGTAGGCGGCCTGGTCGGTGAGGTTCCACTCCCATTCCCGGCGGGTGAGGAAACGCAGCGCGGACGGGAACGGCTCGTTGTTCAGCGTCGTCTCGATGGTGAACACCGGAACGTGCCCGCCGATGAGGTCGGCCATCCGGTCGTAGGAGTGGTGCATGGCGGAGTTGGGCGGGTCGTTGAACGACCGCGAGTGCCGCAGCGTGTGCACGTTGTGGTGGTGGCGCAGGCTCGCGTAGCTGGCCAGCCCGACCGAGACCGACTTCGAGCCGCCGTTCATCGCGGTGAGCGTGATGTTCACGTAGACCACCAGGTCGCTCTGCGCGGCCCTGCGGTTGATCTCCACGTCCTCGCCGTGCGGGGTGGTGCCCAGGTGTTCCAGGTCGTCGGGGTCCTCGGCGTCGTGGTTGCGCAGCTGGTCGGGGAAGAACGCGTTGAAGACCCGTTCCCCGACGGTGCGCTTCAGCTCGGCCGGGGTCATCCGCCGGTGCAGCGCGTTGGCCGCGACGAGCTCGACGTCGTCCACGCCCGCGGCCGCGGCCAGCTCCAGGACCTGCTCGATCACCCGCTGGCGCACGTCCGGGGTGCGCATCGGGGGCAGCGGAAGCGACAGGTCGTCGAACACGATGGTGAGCCGCATGCCGCGGTGCAGCAGCTGCGGCAGCGGGTCACAGCCGTGCGGGTGCAACAGGGCGCGCCGGATGCCCTCGTCGACGTCGGCCATGCCGGGCAGCGAGTCCGGTGGGTAGATCACCCGGCTGCCGAGCGGCAGGCGCTCCAGCCGGAAGCCCTCACCCTCGTGCACCAGCAGCGGCGGAGTCCGCTCGTCGACATCAAGGACGAAACCTGGTCTTCCCACACTGTCTCCTGCTCTTGGCCGCGGCGCTGCCCGTACCCGCGGCGGTGCTCTCCACTGGGACCGGTCAGCTTCGGCCTGGGGCGAAGACGACCTTGACGGTGCCCAGCCGACCGGCGGTGGCGGCGTGATCGAGCGCGTCCCGCCACCGTTGCAGCGGGTACCTCGTGTCAACGTAACCGTCCAGCGGTGCTGATTCCGCCAGAGCGATGGCCTGCGGGAAATCGCCCAGTTCAGGGGAGGCCGCACGCGGTCCGTCCCCGTCCCCGGCCGCGCCCCCGGCCGCCGAGGCGTACGCCCCGACCAGATGCAGCTCGCGATACCACAGCGGGGTCAGGTCCACCTCGCCCGACGGCATCCCGGAGACCACCACGGTGCCGCCTGCACGCAGCGACCGCAGCGCGGTGTCCAGCCCGGCCGCGGCGCCGGTGCATTCGAACGCCATGTCCATCCCGCCCAGCAGGTAGCCGTCGCCGCGCTCGGGCTCCACGAGCAGCGCACCGGTGCTGCGGCGCAGCGTCCTGGTGGTGGCGTCGGCACCGATCACGCTGGTGGCGCCCAGCTCGCGGGCCCGGTCGCCCTGGTGGCCGTGCTTGGCGATCACGTGCACCTCGCCGGCGTCGGTGAGCTTGCGCAACGCGAGCAGGGTGAGCAGGCCCACCGTCCCCGCGCCGACCACCAGCACCGAGGCACCGGGCGGGATCGGCACCCGGCGGGCCGCGTGCACCGCGCAGGCCAGCGGCTCCACGAGCACCGCGACCTCGTCGCTGAGCGTCGCCGGCACCTGGTGCAGCTGGCTGGCGTGCGCGACCATCCGCCTGCTCCACCCGCCGCCGGTGTCCGCGCAGAACCCGGTCTGCAGCCCGGCGGCCAGCTTGCCGGTGGTCACGTGGTCGCAGCGGCTGGTGTGCCCGCTGATGCAGCCAGGGCAGGGCGGCACGCCGCGCGTGGCGCAGCCCAGCACCGGGTCGATCACCACCCGGCTCCCGCTCGGCAGGCCGGGCAGGTCGTCCATGGTGTGCCCGACCACCTCGTGGCCGGGCACGAACGGCATCGAGGTCAGCGGCCCCAGGTAGGGCGACGACCGGCCGGTGAGCAGCCCCAGGTCGGACCCGCAGATCCCGGACAGCACCGGCTCGACCCGGGTCCAGGACTCGCCCGGCGGGCGCGGGTCGGACCGGTCGACCAGCCTCAGCGGGGCGACGTTGCCCACCAGCGCACCGGCCAGCCGCCCGCCCGCCCTGGTGGCGCTCACCGCGCGCGCCGCGAGGTAGCGCCCGGCGGAGCGGTGGTACTCCAGCGCACGGTTCATCGGCGCGCCCCCCTGAGCTCGGCCCTGGTCACGTCGAACAGCACTTCGAGCAGGCCGCCGGTGTGCTCACCCCAGCGGTGCACCGCCCAGCGGTGCCGCCGTGCGTGCCGGAACAGCTGCGCGTCGGGGTTGACCACGTTCGGGTGCCCGACGGCCTCCAGCAGCGGACGGTCGGAGTAGCTGTCCGCGTAGGCGTAGCTGCGGTCCAGCGCCACGCCGGTGCGTTCGGCGTACTGGCGCAGCCAGGCCGCGCGCGCCTCGTCGACCAGCGGCGGGCCTTCCAGGAACCCGGTGAGCACCCCGTCCCTGGTGTGCATCCGGCTGGCCACCACCTCGTCGAACAACACCGCGAGCGGCTCCACGTGCAGGTCCACCGCGCCGGTGATCAACACGGTGCGGTGCCCGGCGGCGCGGTGTTTGCGGATCCGCCGGGTGGCCTCGGGCATCACCCGGTGCAGCAGCGCGTCGCCGAGCACCTCGCTGGTGAGCGCGCGCAGCTCCTCGGCCCGCACCCCCTCGTAGCGGCGCAGGAACGCACGGAGCAGTTCGCCGCGGTCCCTGCGCTCGGCGTAGAGGTAGCGCGGCGCGGAGCGGGCCAGGTCGGCCAGCTCGCCGAACCAGCCGGTCCGCGGCAAGGTGGCGAGCCGGGCCCACAGGTAGGACTCGACGACGTTGGAGGCCACGATGGTGCCCTCCAGGTCGAACACCGCGGTCACGTCGTCGCCCTGCGGCAGAGCGGCCGAGCTGCGGCGGCCGGTCGCCGATCGCTCGCGGCGTTCCCCGGCGCGGCGGATGGTGGCGGTGATCGACGGGCAGTGCACGTCCTGCAGGTAGTAGCGCCAGTCGATGACGGTGGGGTCGCACCCGTGCTCGGCGGCCCGGTCGGCGGGCAGCGAGGCGTGCAGTTCCCGAAGCCGCCGGTCGTCGTAGATCACCTCGGCGCGGGTGTACACCCCGTACAGGTCGGCGTACTCGCGCAGCTGGGAGAGGTCCTGCTGCTGGCGGCCCAGGCGGGTCAGCCAGTCCTGGGTGCGCTTCGAGGGCGGCAGCGCCAGCAGCACCCGCTCGGCGAGCCCGGCGGTCTTCTCGCCCGCGCGCAACGCCAGCTCCACCTGCTGGCTGCCGGGGAAGCGCCAGGTCGGCGGTGCGATGTGGCCGCGGTCGCCGTCGGCCATCGGATGGTTGGTGAAGTACTCCTTGCACAGCACGTACATGTTCTGGAAGGTCAGCGGATTGCTGGCACCCGAGCTGACGTGCAGGTACGCCGGTCCCTTCGCGGGCGGCCGGGCCGCGGCGGCCAGCGTGGCGTTGACCACCAGGTCGACCGGGATCACGTCGAGCACCGAGTCGGGCAGGCCGGGGAACTCGCGCAGCACGCCCCGGCTGTAGGCGACGATCAGCGGGTCGGCCATCTTGAACCCGTCGATCCAGCCCGGGTAGGGGTGGCGCAGCGCGCTCTCCACGATCGCGGGCCGGACCACCGACAGCGGCTTGCCCTGCTGCGCCCACAACTGCTCGGCGACCCGCTCGCCGAGTGCCTTGGTGAGGGTGTACACGTCCGGCCAGCCCAGGCTCCTGGCCCTGGTGCGGCCGTAGTCGACCAGCCGCTCGTCGACCCATTCGCCGCGGAGGCGTTCCGCGTCCGAGGCGGTGGACTGCGGCCCCGCCTTCGCGTGCTGCTCACCCGCCTCGGCCAGCGCCTTGCGCAGCACCTCGGGGCGCCGCGAGTCGCGCTCCACGTCGGCGCGCGCGGCCAGCGCCATCTCCAGCTCCAGCCGCCAGTCCACGGTGTGGTCCAGTGCTGCCTCCGCGACGACCCCCTTGCGGGTCCCCGCGACGTAGGCCGTCGAGACGTGCACCACGTGCGGCGAGGTCCCGCCCCGGCGCAGCGCGTCGTAGAGGATCTGCACGCCCGCGACGTTGGTGCGGAACGCCTCGTCCACCGGAGGGTCGAAGGACACCGTGGACGCGCCGTGGATCACCACGTCGAGGTCGCCGGGCAGGGTGACCGCGCCGAGGTCGCCCTCGATGACGGCGACCCGGTCGCGCACGAGCCGGGCCAGGCCCTCGGGGCCTAGGCGCTCCTGCAGCGGCCGGAACACGTTCTTGCGGAGCATGGCGGTGAGCCGGTCGGCTGCGCTGCGCCCGCCGCGCGGGCGGATGAGCACCGAGACCCGCGTCTGCGGGTAGCTGGCGAGCAGCCGCTCCAGCGTGGCCTGCCCGAGGAAACCGGTGGCGCCGGTGAGCAGCACGTGTGCCCCGGCGAGCTCGTGCCCTGGCGCCCCGGCGGTGGACGGGGGAGTGCACGGGGAGGTGGACCCGTCGGCGATGGTCATGTACTCCTCCCGGGGTCGCCCCCAGCCGATGTCGCGCTAGCCACGGTCCGACGCCGCCCCAGTGCGGTAAACCCCAGTGCCGGAAACCCCAGTGCCGGATACCACGGGGTCGGAAACCACGGGGTCGGAAACCTCAGTGCCGGAAAAAGCGGTGCCCGACTGCGCCGTGCCCGGATATGCCTGGTGGTAGGTCGCCATGGCGGCCTCGCACACCCTGCGCACCGGCCAGCCCAGTGCCTGCGCGGCCCGTTCGGCGTCGGCGAACTCCGGTTTGGCGGTCCGCTCCCCTCCCGGTCCGGCGGCGACCTTGACGATGATCTCCTGTTGCGCCCCCGCTGGCCCCACCGGCACCGGCACGGCGATTCGGGGAAGCGTACTGCGCTGCCAGGCCGCCCACCGCACACCCAGCGTGGTGCTGTGCCGGAAGACGGCGTCCGCCACCGCGGGACGCAGCTGCTCGGCGCAGAGCGCGGTGAGCACCTGTCCCGGCCTGCCGTGCCTGCCGATGGTGGCGGTGCTCCAGCAGTCCCATGCGCCGGCCTCGCGCACCGCGGCGAGCAGCCCCGGCCACAGCTGGGGGTCGAGGTCGTCGATCGTCGCCTCCACGACGGTGACCGCCTCCGCCGGTCCCGGTCCGGTCGCCGGGCGCACCGCGCTGCCGATCATCACCCTGGTGATGTTGGGCCGATCGGCGGTATCGCGCGACCCGGCGCCGCATCCCACCCTCGTCAGGGTCATCGACGGCAGCGCTCCCGCGGTGGCCAGCGTGGCGACCAGCGCGGCCCCGGTCGGCGTGGTGCGCTCCCCGGCCAGCGCACCGCCGGTGAGCGACAGGCCCCGGCCGGCCACGATCCGCAGCACCGCGGGCGCCGGAACCGGGATGGTGCCGTGTGCGCCGTGCGCGGTGCCGCTGCCCGCGGCCAGCGGCGAGCAGGTGCGGACGGCCCCGTCGGCGAGCAGCCCGAGCTCGTCGGCGGCGACCGCGACGCCCACCACGTCGGCCAGCGCGTCCGCGGCGCCGACCTCGTGGAAGTGGACCTGCTCGGCCGCCACCCCGTGCACCGCGGCCTCCGCGTCGGCGAGCAGCCGGAAGGTGTCGGCGGCGATCCGGGCCGCGCCGGTGCGGACTGTCCCGGCCCGCACCGCGGTGTCGACCGCCGCGAGCACGTCGGTCAGCCGCCGGGTGGAGCGATCCTGCGGTGGGACGGTGACCACGGCGCGAGCGCACCGCAGCCCGCAGCGCCTGGCCTGCTCCTGCCGCACGTCCAGGCCCGCGATGCCCAGTGACCGGACCGCGGCGCGCACCGCGTCGAGACCGGCGCCCGCGTCGATCAGCGCGCCGAGCAGCATGTCCCCGGCCACACCCGCGGTGCAGTCCAGGTGCGCCACCGGCGGCGACTCACTCACGATGCATCCGGGCGACGATCTTGACCGCGTGCGCCGCCGCGCCGAAACCGTTGTCGATGTTGACCACGGACAGTCCCGGTGCGCAGGAGGCCAGCATGGCGCCCGCGGCGACGTGCCCACCCGCGCTCACGCCGTACCCGACGCTGGTCGGCACCGCGACCACGGGCGCGGGGATCAGACCGGCGACCACGCCCGGCAGGGTGCCCTCCATGCCGGCGATGGCGATGACGCAGTCGGCATCGGCCAGCTCGTCGAGGTGGGCCAGCAACCGGCTGATGCCGGCGACCCCGACATCGGCGATCAGCCGGTGGCCCGCGCCGAGTGCCCGCAGGGTGGCGACGGCCTCCCGCGCCACCGGGAGGTCGGAGGTGCCTCCGGTGAGCACCGCGACCATGCCCCGGGCCGGCGGTGGTGCACCGACGGTCACGGTCCGGCCGATCCGGTCGACCGCGACGTCCTCGGCGGGGAACCGGGTCGTCGCCTTGGTCAGGACGCCGTCCGGGCAGCGGGTGGCCAGCGCGGGGAAGCCCGGCTCGGCACGCCGCTGCGCGGCCAGCAGCCGAAGCGTCTGCTCCTCGGTCTTGCCCGCCGCGAAGACCACCTCGGGGACCGCGGTGCGGCGCCTGCGGCCGAGGTCGAGCCGCGCGATCTCCCCGACCTCTGCGATCCGGTCAGTGATGCGCGGTCCTTCGAGTGGGTCCGGAGCTGGGGTCGCCACAAACTGGACTATCTCACGCATCGCCGCACAGCTCCGGGCATGCGAGCTGGTCTGCGAGGATCGGTGCTGATGCAGACTCCGGACAGCGATATGGCCACCCCGCCTGACACCGGTGCCGTCGAGGCCGCGCTGCTCGACCGGCTGCGCGGGCTGGGCCGGCTCGTGGTGGCGTTCTCCGGCGGGGTGGACTCCGCCGTCGTGCTGGCGGGCGCGGTCCGCGCGCTGGGTGTCGACGCGGTGCTGGCCGCGATCGCCGACTCGCCCAGCCTGGCCCGCGCCGAGCTGGACGGCGCGCGGGCGGTGGCCGCGCAGCTCGGCGCCGAGCTGGTCGTGCTGCGCACCGACGAGCTCGCCGACCCGGGCTACCGGGCCAATGCCGGTGACCGGTGCTACTTCTGCAAGCAGACCGTGCTCGGCGCGGTGCGCGACCTCGCCCAGCGGCGCGGCTACCCGCAGGTGGCCACCGGTACCCAGCTGGACGACCGCCGTGCCGCGCACCGCCCTGGTCTGCGCGCCGCGGCGGAGCTGGGCGTGCGCGAGCCGCTCGCCGAGGTCGGCGCCACCAAGGCCGCGGTGCGCGCGCTCGCCACGCACTGGGGGCTCACGGTGCGCGACAAGCCGAGCATGCCGTGCCTGGCGTCGCGGATCGCGGTCGGCGTGCCGGTGTCGGTGTCGCGGCTGGGCACCGTGGAGCGTGCCGAGCTGGCCGCCCGCGGCTACCTCGCCGAGCACGGTGTGCCGGTGCACGACCTGCGGGTGCGCCTGCTGGGCGCGGCGGGCTTCCGGGTGGAGCTCGACGCGGCCGCGCTCGAACGGATCCCCGCGCCGGACAGGACCGCGCTGCTCATCCGGGTGGCCCAGGCGGGCGCCGAGGGGGACGGAGAGGTCGCGCAATACCACTCAGGATCACTCAGCGGCTGAGCGCGGGGGAGCGCGCCAGGGACCATAGCATCGCGCCTGCCTTGCCCGCCCCCGAACTGCTCTTCCCCGCGTCGGGCCCCACCCCGTAGCCCGCTGCCGCGCGCCGGACCAGGTTCAGTCCCTGCTGGCCGGGCAGCCGGTCGATCTTCTCGTCGAGCCGGCGGATGATGCGCGCGCCCTCGTCGCCGCCCATCAGGTAGCGCAGCAGGAACGCGGTCTCCGACCGCGGCATGATCCCCGAGCCGACCGGGGTCCAGAACGCGTTGAGCACGAGCCGGGTGAGCAGCCGCGCCTTGCGGGACCGGGCCAGCCGCGCACGGGCCTGGCTGGTGTAGAAGGCCACGTGCCGGGTCTCCTGACGCTGGATGCGCCCCACCACCTTGGCCAGTTCGGGGTGGTTCTCCTTGTCCAGCAACCGTCCATAACCGGCGTGGGTGGACCATTCGTTGATCGCTCCGAAGGTCATGTGCACGGCGACGAAGTCCTCGCCCGCCACGTTGGCGGCCAGCGCCTGGTAGACC
>DASXOL010000194.1:0-2499 GCA_036494295.1 Pseudonocardiaceae bacterium | reverse complement strand
AGCGGGGTTTGCTGTCGTTGAAGACGTTCCGAACCGGGGTTTGTGGTCCTTGAAGAGCCACCAACCCGGCCGCGCAGCAGCAGCTATGGCAGGTGGACGGTGAAGACGGTGCGGCCCGGGGCGCTCTCCACGGTGACGCGCCCGCCGTGTGCGGCGACGACGGCGTGCACGATGGCCAGGCCGAGCCCGGTGCTGCCGGCGGCACGGGAGCGGCCCGCGTCGGCCCGCGCGAACCGTTCGAAGACGTGCGGCAGCAGGTCGGCCGGAATCCCCGGACCCTGGTCGGCCACCCAGATCCGGGCGCCTGCCGGTGCACCGTTGCCATCGGGGCCACCCGCCAGCCCGGCGACCACGGTAGTGCCCGGCGGTGTGTGGGTGCGCGCGTTGGCGAGCAGGTTTGCCAGCACCTGCCCGAGCCGGGTCGCGTCCCCGGTGACGGTCACCGGGTCGTCGGGCAGGTCCAGCGTGAAGTGATGCCCCGGACCGGCCGCGTGCGCGTCGCTGACCGAATCCACCACCAGCTGGGACAGGTCGACCGACTCGCGCTGCAGCGGGCGCCCCGCGTCCAGCCGGGCCAGCAGCAACATGTCCTCGACCAGCGAGGTCATCCGCTCCGTCTGGGAACGGGCGCGGCGCAACGCCTCGGACACCTCGTCGGGCACCGCGTCGCCACGGCGTTCGATCAGCTCCGAGTAGCCGCGGATGGCCGCGAGCGGGGTGCGCAGCTCGTGGCTGGCATCCGCGACGAACTGGCGGACCTGCGTCTCGCTGGCGTGGCGTGCCTCCAGCGCGGCCGCGACGTGGTTGAGCATGTGGTTGAGCGCCGCGCCGACCTGGCCGATCTCGGTGCGCGGATCGGTGTCCTGCTCGGGGACCCGCTCGGCCAGCGCCACGTCGCCGCGGTCCAGCGGCAGCTCGGCGACCCGGCCCGCGGTGGCCGCGACCCGGCGCAGCGGACGCAACGTCGCCCGGACGATGAGCACGCCCGCGCCACCCGCGACAAGCAGCCCGCCCGCGGCGACCAGCACCTCGACCAGCCCGAGCCGGGCCACCGTGGCGTTGAGCTCGTCCAGCGGCAGGCCGGTGACCAGCACGTCACCCCGCCAGGTGGGCACGGCCACCGCGCGGTACTCCCGACCAGCCACCACCAGGGTCCGCGGCATGCCGTCCACCGGCAGGCCGAGCAGCTGATGGTCGGCCCGGTCGGGCAGCAGCCGCGCCACGCCGGTCGGGTCGAGCACCGCGGCGACGCGCACCTGCCCGTCGCGCAGGACCGCCCCCAATGTGCCCGCACCCTGGCCTGGGGCCAGCAGGAAACCGGGGCCGCCGGTGTCCGGGGGGCGCTGCGTAGGTGGTGGTTCCAGGAACGCCGACGACGACCGCTCGCCCGCTGCGAGCAGCTGGGCGTCCAGCTTGCCGATCAGCAGGCCGCGCAGTGCCAGCACCGAGACCGCGCCGACGATCAGGCAGACCGCGGCCAGCAGGGCGAGCAGCGCCACCAGCAGCCTGCGCCGCAGCGGCCAGCCCGCCAGCCGTTGCCGGAGCCGGGAACGAACCGCCGAGCCGACCGTACTCATCCCGCAGCGCTCATCCCGGCTGCCCTCATCCCGGCTGCCCTCATCAAGCGGGGCGGAGCACGTAACCGGCGCCGCGCAGGGTGTGGATCATCGGTGGCCTTCCCGCGTCGATCTTCTTGCGCAGGTAGGAAATATAGAGCTCGACCACATTGGACTGCCCGCCGAAGTCGTAGTCCCACACCCGGTCGAGGATCTGGGCCTTGCTCAGTACCCGCCTCGGGTTGCGCATGAGGAAGCGCAGCAGCTCGAACTCGGTGGCGGTGAGCGCGATCTCCTCCCCGCCACGGCGCACCTCGCGACTGTCCTCGTCGAGGGTCAGATCACCGACGGTCAGCTGCGCCCCCGCCGCCGCGGCGGTCCGGCCCGCCCTGCGCATCAGCCCGCGCAGCCGGGCCACGACCTCCTCCAAGCTGAACGGCTTGGTCACGTAGTCGTCGCCGCCCGCGGTGAGACCGGCGATCCGGTCCTCCACAGCGTCGCGGGCGGTGAGGAACAGCACCGGGATGTCGGGGATCTCCGCGCGCAGTCTGCGCAGCACGTTGAGCCCGTCGATGTCGGGCAGCATCACGTCGAGCACCACCGCGTCCGGGCGGAACTCCCGGCCGGTGCGTACCGCCGCGGCGCCGTCGGCCGCGCTGCGCACTTCCCAGCCCTCGTAGCGCAGCGCCATCGACAGCAGCTCGGTGAGGGTGGTCTCGTCGTCGACGACCATGACCCGGACCGGGGTGCCGTCGGTGCGCAGCAGAGGTCCGCCGCCTGCGGCGCCCTTCATGGTCGGCATGCGTTCAGTGTGACGCCACCGTTGTGCACTGTGTGAGCGTCTGCTGTGAACCAGCTGTGAGCCGAGGTTGGTTGCTCTTCAAGGACCACAAACCCCGCCGGGAGGCGTCGCCAACGACCGCACACCGCCCCGCGGGGCGGT
>DASXOL010000193.1:0-6572 GCA_036494295.1 Pseudonocardiaceae bacterium | reverse complement strand
AAGTCAGAGCAGGAACTGCGACACGGTGTAGATCACCAGGCCGGCCAGTGCGCCGACCACCGTGCCATTGATCCTGATGAACTGGAGATCCCTGCCGACCTGCAGCTCCACCTTGCGCGAGGTCTCCGTGGCGTCCCAGCGCTCCACCGTGTCGGTGATCAGCGTGGTGATCTCGGAGCTGTAGTTCGACGCGACGTGGCCCGCGACGTCCTCCAGCCAGGTGTCGACCTTGGACCGCAGTTCGGGGTCGTCGACCAGCCGCTTGCCCAGCGAGACCAGCCCGTCGCGCACCCGCAGGCGCAGCTCGGAGGACGGGTCCTCGACCGCGTCCAGGATCATCTTCTTCGCGGTGCTCCACGCCGACCCGAGTACGGTCTGCACCTCGGGGTGGGCCAGCACCTGGTGCTTGATCTGCTCGGCTCGCTCGATGGTCTGCGGATCGGTGCGCATGTCGCGGGCGAACTCGATCAGGAAGGTGTCCACCGCCTGGCGCATGGCATGGTTCGGGTCGCTCTTCACCGCCCAGGCGAAGGACAGCACCTCCGAGTACACCTTGTCGGCGATCAGGCCGTCGACGAATTTCGGTGACCACGAAGGCGCCTGCTGGGACACCACCCGCAGTACCGTCCCGTGGTTGTCGCGCACCCATTCGTAGGCGCGGTCGGCGACCAGGTCGACGAGCTTGTGGTGCGCCCCGTCCTCCAGCAGCTCGCCGAGCAACCGGCCGAGCGGCGGCCCCCACTGGTGGTCGATCAGCCGCTTCACCACCGCGCTCTCCAGCACCTGCTGGACGTCCTCGTCGCGCAGCACGGTGACCGCCGCGCGCAGCGCGTTGGCCAGCTCGGCGGTGACCCGCTCGGCGTTGCCCTGGTCTGCCAGCCAGCGCCCGAGGCGCGCGGCGATCTCCGCGCGGCGCAGCTTGTCCCGGACGACCTCCTCGGCGAGGAAGTTGGCGCCCACGAAGTCGCTGAGGTTCTCGCCGAGCGCGTCCTTCTTGCGCGGGATGATCGCGGTGTGCGGGATGGGCAGGCCCAGCGGATGCCGGAACAATGCGGTCACCGCGAACCAGTCGGCCAGCGCGCCGACCATGCCCGCTTCGGCCATCGCCTGGACGTACCCCACCCACGGGCCCGCGTCGGCGTTCAACCGCGCCAGCACGAACAACGCCGCCGCGCCCAGCAGGAAGCTCAGTGCCACGGCCTTCATCCGGCGCAGCGCCCGCTGCTTGGCCCGTTCGTTTATGGTCAGGTCCACCAGCCTGATTGTCCCCGCACCGCAGCGGAGCGGCAGGATGAGTCCATCACACGGCGGACCGGCAGGATGAGCACCGTGCGACCCCACGGACTCGTCCCCCGGCTGCAGCCGTTCACCTCGACGATCTTCGCGGAGATGACCGCGCTCGCGGTGCGTACCGGCGCGATCAACCTCGGCCAGGGCTTTCCGGACACCGACGGGCCGGAAGGCATGCTGGAGGTGGCCCGCAAGGCGATCGCGAGCGGGGTGAACCAGTACCCGCCCGGCCCCGGGATCCCCGATCTGCGCAGTGCGATAGCCGAGCACCGGGCAGCGCGGTACGGGCTGACCCACGATCCGGACACGGAGGTGCTGGTGACCGTGGGCGCCACCGAGGGGATCAGCGCCGCGCTGCTCGCCCTGGTGGACCGAGGCGACGAGGTGGTGCTCGTCGAGCCCTACTACGACTCGTACGCCGCGGCCGTCGCGCTGGCCGGGGCCAAACGCCGATGCGTGCCGTTGGTGGCCGACGGCGACGGGTTCGCGCTCGACCTCGACGGGCTGCGCGCCGCGATCACCCCGGCCACCCGGGCGTTGCTGCTGAACAGCCCGCACAACCCGACCGGCGCCGTCTTCACCCGCGCCGAACTGGAGGCGGTCGCCGCGCTGGCCGTCGAGCACGACCTGCTGGTGATCACCGACGAGGTGTACGAGCATCTGGCCTTCGACGCCGGGCAGGGCGAGGCCCATCTGCCGATCGCGACGCTGCCCGGCATGGGCGAGCGCACGGTGTCCGTCTCCAGCGCGGGCAAGACGTTCAGCGTCACCGGCTGGAAGATCGGCTGGGTGTGCGGCCCCGCCGACCTGGTGGCCGCGGTGCGCGCGGCGAAGCAGTTCCTCACCTTCGTCGGCGGCGCCCCGTTCCAGCCCGCGGTGGCGCACGCCCTGCGTGCCGAGCTCGGGTGGGTGGACGCACACCGGGCGTCCTTGCAGAGCAAGCAGCAGCGGCTGTCCGACGGGCTGCGCGCGGCGGGGTTCGGCGTGCGCCGCTCCGAGGGCACCTACTTCGTCTGCGCGGACATCCGGCCACTCGGCTACACCGACGGCATCGAGTTCTGCCGGGACCTGCCGACGAAGGCCGGCGTGGTGGCGGTGCCCGTTCAGGTCTTCGTGGACGATCCGGAACCGTGGCGCCATCTGGTCCGGTTCGCCTTCTGCAAGCGCGACGAGGTACTGGACCGGGCGGTCGAGGCACTCACCTCGGCGCGAGTGTCCACAATATGGGAGGACTGAGTGCATCGCGGATACCGCACAAGGTCATGAGCCGTGTAAATTAGCGACTGCGCCTGTCCGCGTGAATCGGCTTCAGGCCTCCGGCCCAGGCGCCGATTCGCAGGATGGCGACGACTGTGTCGGTGGACCGGCTCAGCGCCGGTGACGCGGAAGGGTTGGGGGGACCGTGGACGGCACACCCAGCGCGTATGGCGCCGGGTTCAGGTCCGCGTTGATCCGTGCCCTGCTCCGTATCGCCATGCTCGCGGGCCTGATCCTCGGCGCCTGGCTGCTGGGCACCGCAACCGCCTCGGCGCAGGAGATCTCCGGGGCCGACCCCTCGGCGGCAGTCGCCGACGACACAGCTGCTTCGTTGCCTGCGATCGGGGCTGCCGTGCAGGACGCGCTCCCTCCGGCGCTGTCCGACACCGTCTCTGGCACCGCGCTCCCGCAGCTGGCTGTCCCGCAGATCGCGCTCCCCCAGGTCACCGTTCCGCAGATCGCGGTCCCGCGGGTCACGGTTCCGAGAGTCACGGTTCCGCAAGTCACGGTTCCCCAGGTCTCCGATCCGGAGCCCAGGCTGGGGGCGGTGCTCACTCCCGCTCTGGGCCCTGCGGTGGACGCGGTGCAGCCGGCCCCGGCCACCGCGCCGGAACAGCCCGCCGCCGCGCCGTCCGCTGCCAAGGTCACCGCCGAGGCCCGGACGCAGCCGGTCGCCACGCCGAGATCACTCGCCGACACCGCGCAGGTCTCACCGGCATCGGGGCGCAGCGCGCCCGAAACGGCCGCCGCCCAGGTGGGCCGGCAGGCGGGGCCGTCGCCGGGCACGGACCACCCGGCACTTCCGGCGACGGACGGCACCGCGCCCGCCTGCCCGAGCGGCGGCGTCGGTGGCAGTGGTGCAACCACACACAGCGCTCAATCCGTCACGCTGGATGACCAACGTGACGCGGCCGATCTTGCGACCGCGCAGCGGCCATGGCGCTCGTATGCGGACGGCATTCAGCGCCGGTCCGCAGAGCGGCCGTCCACCTCGCCCGACTGATTCTCGACGCCCGGGGGATCGCCATATCCGGCGATCCCCGGTGCGGCCAACCCAGCCCCAGATACCCCCGATCCGGCCGACCGCGCCCGGGTGGATCGGGTTTATGGCCCCGGCGTCACGTTGCCCCCGTGACGCCGGGGCCCTTTTCTGCCCTTCTCGTCCGCCGTTCGCACAAACCCGATTCGGAACCTGATGAAGATGTTCCGCGACGAGGTATCTGGATCGTGGTGATCGCGCTCTTCAGCATGCGGTCATGATGCGGTGAGCGGTCCGCTGCCACGAGGGGCGGTGGCGGTCGGCGTCGCAGAGACACGGGGGAGCGTGATCGCGAACGAGTCGGCCGGTGGCCGGCCTTGCGGATCGGAGGGGATCCGCATAGCCGGTCACCGGCCCCTCCGTCACCGGCCCAGCACCGGCAACTGTGGACGGTCGGCACGCGGAACGGCGTGCAGCGGACCGAACAGGTCACCGTCGCGCCGCACCCGGTCGACCACCTCGTCGGTGGTGAACACCAGATCGTCCGGCTCGTCGCAGCCCTCGACCTCCGCCCAGCTCACCGGAGTGGAGACGGTGGGCTGCTCACGTCCGCGCAGCGAGTAGGGCGCCACGGTGGTCTTGGCCGTGTTGTTCTGGCTCCAGTCCACCAGCACCTTGCCGCGCCGCGCGTCCTTCGCCATCCGGGACACCACGTCGCGTGGGCGCTGGGTGGCCAGCCGCTCCGCCACCGCCTTGGCATACACCGAGGTCTGCGCCGGGTCGTCCACCCGGACCGGCGCGTACACCTGCAGCCCCTTGGATCCGCTGGTCTTGGCGTAGCACTCCAGGCCGTCCTCGGCGACCACCTCGCGCACCGCCTCGGCGACCCGCGCGCATTCCACCACGGTGGTGCCGCTGCCCGGATCGAGATCGAACACCAGCAGATCCGGGGCGCGCGGCCGGCCCTGCGCCGTCACGGTCCACTGCGGAACGTGCAGTTCCAGGCCTGCCAGGTTCGCCGCCCACACCAGTGCGGGCAGCCCGTCGATCACGGCGTAGCCGATCTCCTCGTGCGCCTTGCTACTGCCCGGGGTCGGCAACCGGACGACGCGCAGCCATTCCGGCGCATGGCGTGACGCGTCCTTGTCGTAGAACGGCGCGTTGTCCACGCCGTCGGGGAAGCGGCGCAGCGTCAGCGGCCGCTCCGCCAGGTGCGGGAGCATCGCGGGCGCGACCTGGGAGTAGTAGTGGATCACCTCGCCCTTGGTGAACCCCGCCGCCGGATAGAGCACCTTGTCCAAGTTGGACAGACGCAGGCGGCGGCCGCCCACCTCGACGGTCACCGTCTCACTGGCCACGCCGACCACTCTGCCAGGAACGCACCCGGCGACCTGGCCGCTCGGGTCTCCGGGTGCCGCTCACCGGACCGTGACGTCGCCGCGCGGTGTTGCGCGGCTCTCCGGCGAGGGGATGTCGTGCGCGCACTCCGGGGTGCACAGTGCCCCGCAGTCTCCCGGCGGATGCGGCCGGCGGCTGCCTGGCAGGTCGATCAGCCCGGCCAGCAGCGCTGCCTCGTCCGGCTCCGGCTGACCGACCATCTCGTCACCGGTCACACGAAGACGCGCCGGACGTCCAGGTTGCGGAACACCGGCGCACCGTCGCTGAGCTCGCGCAGCTGGTCGGCGAACTGCGCGGTCACCGGATTCTCCGAGTTCGCCATCGCCTGGTCGTAGTTGGGGAACTCGACGAACTCGACGTAGGTCTCCGGGGACTCCCGGTCCGCGGTGACCACGCCCCAGCGGGCGGTACGCCGCGCGCCGATCGCGTCCACCCAGTCGTCCATCGTCTCCTCGACCTCGTCGATGTGGCTGGTGTGGAACTCGATCATCTGGACGAAGGCACCCGGGTTCGTGTCGAACTCGGACGCATCCTGCATTACCGAACGCAGCCCGCTGCGGAGTTCCTCGTCGTCGGGGTGGCCGTGCACGTCAGCGGCGTGCTGCGCGGCCGCCCGGATCACCTCGTCCTCCTCGCCGACGATCGTCAGCGAACAGTTGGACTCGCTGGGCATCTCACGACAGTCGATCATCTTGCGGGTCATCAGGTCCTCCTTGAGCCGACCACCCCCGGTCAGAACGCTATGCACATGCAAGAACGGCGATACCCGCCATTCGAGTAGAACTGACCCGGCGGTAGCAAGCGATGGCGGATGGAGGTCACGCGATGTTTCGACGGTCTCTCACCAGCAGGTCCGATCAGGTGGTGACCAACTGGTCCCAGGGCAGCAGCCAGAGCGTGCCGAAGCCGGCGGCGGCCACTGTGAGCCCGACGAAGAGCGCGATCCACAGCCCGCCCGCGACGCCGGTGAGCCGGGCCAGCTGGTCCGGGTCGGAGTCCGGCGCACGGCCGCGGCGACGTTGCCTGCGCAGCTCCAGCACCGGCCGGGGCGCGCTGAACAACAGGAAGAAGACGAACAGGTAGCCGAAGACCCCCTGCACGTCCGGCGGGGCGTACCAGGACAGCACCACCAGCACCGCGCCGGTGCCGACCACCGACACCACGCCGTAGACGTTGCGGATCAGCAGCAGCATCGCGGCGAGCGCGCCGACCGCGACCCACAGCAGCGCGGTGACCCGGCCGAACCCGAGCAGCGTCATGCCGATCAGCCCGAGCACCGACGGTGCGAGATATCCCGCGACCAGGGTGAACACCATGCCCGGGCCGGTGGGGGGACCGGAGGAGACGGTGAGGCCCGAGGTGTCCGAGTGCAGCCGGACCCCGTGCAGGCGGCGGCCGGTGAGTGCCGCGACCGCGGCGTGGCCGCCCTCGTGGGCGATCGTCACCACCCCGCGAAGCACCCGCCAACTGGGGTACCACCCGATCAGCGCGAGCGTCACCAGCGCGGTGGCGAGCACCAGCGCAGGCGCAGGCGCGGGCTGGATGCCGACCAGTTGCTGGAAGAACTGCTCGATCGTCACCGTGGCCGCCGGGCGAGCCATTCCTGCACGGGGACGGGGCGCTTGGACTCGTATCCGGTGGGGAGCAG
>DASXOL010000192.1:0-4901 GCA_036494295.1 Pseudonocardiaceae bacterium | reverse complement strand
CCGATGTTCATAGCGCAGCCTTTTCTAAAGCATGACGACTGCTCGCGAATTTCCAGCACTTCCAGTACGGAGAAAAGGCCTAGCGGCACGCATGCTCTCAATTGTACTCACGCGGCCTGCACCTCGCCATCGGTGGCCTGTGGCTGTTCGGCGCCCTTGTGCTGAGTTCGGCGGGGACCGAGGGCCTCAACCTGGCCATCGGTGGCTTCTACCTCCTCGCCGCGGTTCTCGGCTACCTCGGCTACCTCGACCTGGTCAACGTCAAGATGGGCATGGACGCGGACAACTTCCTGCACCTGTTCAGCGGCCTGCTGACGGTGCTGTTCGCTGGTCCGCTGCGGGTGATGCGCGGCGGAGGCGATACCGCCTACGCCTGAACCCCGACCGTCACGCGCTCCTAGGCCGTGTCTCCCGCATCGGAGCGGGGGCACGGCCTAGATTGCGTATGGCCACACGGTGACCGCGTAACCGCCGAACCAGGCGCCGAACGCGACGACCGCGACCAGGGTGAGCACCACCGGGGCGGTGCGGCGTCTGGCCAGGCCGACCGCCACCGGCAGCAGCAGCACGAAGGCGGGCAGCAGTAGCCGCGCCTTGGAGTTCATCAAGCCGTTCGAGCCCAGGCACATCGTCAGCACGATGGCGGCGTAGACGAGCAGCGGCCAGGCCGCGCCGCGGCCCCACTCCATCGCGCAGATCACCAGCAGCACGACGGCGCCGGCCAGCAGCCACACCGTGACCACCTCGAGTATCGACGGCGCGGTGGTGAGCACCTGGGCGCTGAACCGCAAGGTCGCGGCGCCGCCGTCGAACCGCGAGTTCCACCCGCGCTGCTGGACCAGGAACCAGCCGTCCCAGTGGCCCGTGCGCACGGCGACGAAGGCGAGATAGCCGATCAGGCCGCTCGGTGCGAGCAGCACGCCGGCCCACGGGCGCCAGCCGTCCCGGTCCCGCGCGATCGCCACCGCACCTGCGAGCAGGACAACCGCCACCAGCGCGGCGCCGGTGGGGCGGACCAGCCCCGCTGCGGTGCTCAGCACACCCGCGAGCACCCACTGTCCGCGCAGCACGGCAGCCAGGCACCACGCCGCCAGCGCGCAGAACAGCGCCTCCGAGTACGTCATGGACAGCACGATCGACATCGGCGACGCCGCGAACAGCGCCACCAGCACCAGTCCGGCTCGCCGGGTTCCGCCGGGCACCGACTCGGTGAGCCGCACCAGCCCGTACGCGGCGGCAATGCCTGCGCCGACGGTCACCGCGAAGGCGGCGGTGGTGACCCCTACTCCGGGCAGCCAGGACACCCCGGCCACCAACGCCGGGTAGCCGGGGAAGAACGCCAGTGGCGTGTCGGCGGTGCGGGCACCGAAAGCGTCGGTGAGCCCGGCGGGCACCCCGCCGTAGCCCCCCGCGGCAAGCCCCAGGAACCAGGCGCCGTCCCAGGCGGTCAGCGCACTGCGCATGCCGACGCCGGTCACCGCGGACATCCAGGCCAGCACCAGCAGGCTCACCTGCCGGATGGTGAGGTACACCAGCGCGGGCGTGAGCAGAGTGGTGAGCCGCTGCACGCGGGTGGCGGGGGATGCCGGGACCGGCGAACCGGCATCGGACGCGGCGGGCCGAAGCGCCGTGGATGCCACCGGCCCGCCCCCTTGGTCCGTCTCCGCAGTGTGTCCAGGTTAACGCTGGTCGGGTTGGTACCCCTTGGCCGTCGGTATGGTGCCAGCCAACGAGGGGCGGACGCCGCAGCAGGCGTACGTCCCGTCAGGTTGAGGGACAGGAGGTCGGCGTGGCGCTCGTCGTCCAGAAGTACGGCGGATCCTCGGTGGAGAGCGCCGACCGGATCAAGAAGGTCGCCGAACGTATCGTGGAGACTCGTTCGGACGGCAACGAGGTCGTGGTGGTCGTCTCGGCGATGGGTGACACCTCGGACGAACTGCTGGAACTCGCCAGCCAGGTGTCGCCGCAACCACATCAGCGTGAGCTGGACATGCTGCTCACCGCGGGTGAGCGCATCTCCAACGCGCTCGTCGCCATGGCGGTGCACGCGAGAGGTGTGGACGCGCGGTCGTTCACGGGTTCGCAGGCGGGCGTGATCACCACGGGGGCGCACGGCAAGGCGCGGATCATCGACGTGACGCCCAGCCGGGTCCGGGACGCGCTGGACCAGGGCGCGGTGGCGCTCGTCGCCGGTTTCCAAGGCGTGGCACAGGACACCAAGGACATCACGACGCTGGGCCGGGGCGGCTCGGACGTGACGGCGGTGGCGCTGGCCGCGGCGCTCAAGGCGGACGTGTGCGAGATCTACACCGACGTCGACGGTGTGTACTCCGCCGATCCGCGAATCGTGCCCAACGCCCGCAAGCTCGACACCATCACGCACGAAGAGATGCTGGAGATGGCCGCCTGCGGGGCGAAGGTGCTCATGCTGCGCTGCGTCGAATACGCCCGCCGCAACGACGTGGCGGTGCACGTCCGCTCGTCCTACAGCCAGAAGCGCGGGACGATGGTGTCCGGATCAGTGGAGGATCTCACCGTGGAACAGGCCCTGCTCACCGGCGTCGCCCACGACCGGTCGGAGTCGAAGATCACCGTCACCGGCGTGCCGGACGAACTCGGCAAGGCCGCGCAGATCTTCCGTGTCGTCGCCGATGCCGAGATCAACATCGACATGGTGCTGCAGAACATCTCGCACTCCGACACCGGCCGCACCGACGTCACGTTCACGCTGCCCAAGTCCGACGGGCCGATCGCGGTCAGCGCGCTTCGCGAGATGCAGCAGCAGATCGGGTTCACCGACGTGCTCTGCGACGAGAACGTCGGCAAGGTGTCGCTGATCGGTGCTGGGATGCGCTCGCACCCCGGGGTCACCGCACGGTTCTGCGAGGCACTGGCGGCCGCCGGGATCAACATCGAGATCATCAACACCTCGGAGATCCGGATCTCGGTGCTGGTCCGCTCCGAGCACCTGGACGACGCGGTGCGGGCCATCCACGACGCATTCGACCTGGGCGGCGACGAGGAAGCCGTGGTCTACGCGGGAACGGGGCGATGACATGAGTCCGGACAGCAGGCCCACCCTGGCGCTGGTCGGCGCCACCGGAGCGGTCGGCACCGTGATGATCGACATCATCAACGCGCGGCCGTCGGTGCCGTGGGGCGAGATCCGGCTGATCGCCTCGGCCCGCTCGGCGGGCAAGAAGATCACCGTGCGGGGCCAGGAGCTCACCGTCGTCGAACTCGCCCCGGAGGCGTTCGACGGCGTGGACATCGCGATGTTCGACGTGCCGGACGAGATCTCGGCGCAGTGGGCGCCGATCGCCGCCGAGCGGGGTGCCGTCGCGGTGGACAACTCCGGCGCGTTCCGGATGGACCCCGAGGTGCCGCTGGTGGTGCCCGAGGTCAACGCGTCCGCCGCGGCCACCCGGCCCAAGGGCATCGTCTCCAACCCGAACTGCACGACGCTGTCGATGATGGCGGCGCTGGGCGCGCTGCACCGCGAGTTCGGGCTGACCGAGCTGGTGGTGGCCAGCTACCAGGCCGCCTCCGGCGCGGGGCAGCCGGGTGTGGACCGGCTCTACGCCGAGCTGGCCGCGGTGGCGGGCAAGGACCTCGGGGTGCGCTCCGGCGACGTCGCCGAGGCGCTGGCCGCGGCCGGGCTGCCCGCCGAGTCGCCGTTCCCGGCGCCGCTGGCGATGAACGTGGTGCCGTGGGCCGGGTCGCTGAAGGAAGACGGGTGGGCCTCGGAGGAGCTGAAGGTCCGCAACGAGTCCCGCAAGATCCTCGGCATCCCGGATCTCAAGGTGTCCGCCACCTGCGTGCGGGTCCCGGTGGTCACCACGCACGCGCTCGCGGTGCACGCCGTGTTCGCCGAGCCGGTGACCGTCGAGCAGGCCAGGAAGGTCTTCTCCGCGCAGTCCACCGTGGTGCTGCAGGACGACCCGGCCGCGGGGCAGTGGCCGACGCCCGCCGCGGTGGTCGGCGAGGACCCCACCTACGTCGGGCGGATCCGCCAGGCCCTGGACTTCCCGAACACGCTGGACTTCTTCGTGTGCGGGGACAACCTGCGCAAGGGCGCGGCGCTCAACACCTACGAGATCGCGGAGACGCTGGCCCAGCGCTGAGCAGTTCGTGGGTCCCGTCGGGGAGCTGACGGCTCACCCCCCGGCGGGCCAGCCGCTCCATGATCGGGACGGCGACGCGGCGGCTGGTGTCCAGCGCCTGCCGGGCCTGGCTGAGCGTGAACGGGCCGGGCAGGGCGCTGAGCACCTGCTCGGCGCGCTCCTCCGCGCCGGGCGCGAGGTAGACCCCGTCCGCGATCTTGACCAGCTCGCCGGCGCGGACGGCCGCGGCGAGCTGGCGGGCGCCCAGCCCGAGCTCGGCGAGCCGGTTCGCCTCCGGCGCGGCGAACGGCCGGTCGGCGAGTTCGGCGCGCAGCTGGTCGACCGCCGCGCGCACGTCGGCGGGCAGCCCGGTGCTGCCCGGCCGCTCGGCGTGCACCCGTCCATCGGCGAGGGTCAGCGGTGCGGCGAGCAGCAGTTCGACGAGCCGCGCGTCGGGCATCCCGGTCACCTGACGTGCGGTTTCCAGCGGCATACCGGGTTCGAGCGGGTTCGCGGCGGCGTGTGCGGCCACCGCCGTGGCGAGGGTGGCGGCGCGCTCGGCCAGCACGTCGCGGTCGACCAGCCAGCCGGCCGCCCCGGGTGCGTCCTCGGGCACCGGTGCGCCCATCGCGACGAGCTCGTCGCGCCGGAGGATGCCGCGTCGGCGCAGCTCGGCCGCACCGTCCGGCTGTCCGTCCATGGTGGACAGCTCCGCGGCGCGAGCGGCGGCGGCACCGCGGCGGCGCAGCGGCGGCGGGCGCACGTCGAGCACGACGACGCCGGCCGGGATGCGGCGCG